>DATLGR010000358.1:0-21323 GCA_035540415.1 Burkholderiales bacterium
TGCCCTCACCGAAGGCGAGCCGGTCGAAGAACCACCAGGGCACGCCGTTCATCGCGGTGACGATCGACGTATCGGGGCCGAGCAGGGGCGCGATGCGCTGGGCGACTTCGGGAAGGCTTTGCGCCTTGACGGCGACCACCACCGCGTCCTGCGCGCCAAGCCGCGCGGGATCGGCCGACGCTTGGATGCGGTGCGCCTCGAGCGCGCCGCTCGCGCGGTCGCGCACGCGCAGGCCGTGCTGCTGGATGGCTTCGAGGTGACGCCCGCGCGCGACGGCCGACACCTCGTGCCCCGCGCGCGCGAGCCAGGCGGCCATCAGCCCGCCGACCGCGCCGGCCCCGTATACACAGATTTTCATGGTGCTATTCTAAGAGAGGAGGTTCGCATGTTCGGATTCATGAAGAAGGCCTCGCGGCTGCTGCCGCGGGAGGACACGCTTCCGGGGCGCGCGGCGCGCATGCCGGTTCCCGAGAAGCACTTCGTCAACGGCAACCGCATCGTGCCGCCGTTTCCGCAGGGGCTCGAGCTCGCGCAGTTCGGCATGGGCTGCTTCTGGGGCGCCGAGCGCGTGTTCTGGGAGATGCCGGGCGTGTACTCGACCGCGGTGGGCTACGCGGGCGGCGACACGCCCAATCCCACCTACGAGGAAGTCTGCAGCGGGCTCACCAACCATACCGAGGCGGTGCTGGTGGTGTTCGATCCGGCGCGCGTCCCCTACGAGGCGCTGCTCAAGCGCTTCTGGGAAGGCCACGACCCCACGCAGGGCATGCGCCAGGGCAACGACGTAGGCACGCAGTACCGCTCCGCGCTCTACACCTACGGTGAAGCGCAGGCGCGCCTTGCCCGGCAGTCGAGGGAAGCGTTCGAAAAGGCGCTCCAGGAGAAAGGCTTCGGGCCCGTCACGACCGAAATCCGTCCGGCGCCCGAGTTCTACTACGCCGAGGATTACCACCAGCAGTACCTCGGGAAGAACCCGAACGGCTACTGCGGCCTGGGCGGCACCGGCGTCACCTGCCCGGTCGGGGCGCTTGCCAAGGCCTGATGCGGCTCGACAAGTGGCTCTGGGCGGCGCGCTTCTTCAAGACGCGCAGCCTGGCCCAGAAAGCCATCGAAGCCGGCCAGGTGCGGCTGCGCGGCGAGCGCGTGAAGCCGGCGCACGAGCTGAAGGCCGGCGACGAGCTTTTCCTGCGCAAGAGCGAGCTCGAGTGGACCGTCCTGGTGCGCCGGCTCTCCGAGCGCCGCGGCCCCGCCGCCGAGGCGGCGACGCTCTACGAGGAAACCGCGGCCAGCCGCGCCGAGCGCGAGCGGCGCCTCGGCGAGCGCCGCTGGAACGCCGAACCGGGAGCCGCCATCAAGGGCCGCCCGACCAAGCGCGACCGGCGCCGGCTCGATGCGCTCACGGGGCCCGAAGGGGAGCGATGAACAGTGGCGTCGGGGTGCCGCAACAACTCTCTCGGCCGATTGCGGCCGGGGCGCCCTGCCGGTAAGTAAGGGCAATCGAACTCTCACGCCTAGTGTCGGTAGTGGCGCTGGCGGCGCCGGCCCTGGGGCCGCCCGCTGCCGCCGCGCCGGAGGACGACGCGGTGTGGTCACCGCCACGCGCGCGCCGCAGCCTGCGCTCGAGATCCCGGCCTCGGTGGATCGGCTCTACCCGGACGAGATTCGCCTGGGCCGTCCCCAGGTGAACCTTTCCGAGAACCTGGGCCGGGTGCCCGGGATCGTGGTGCAGAACCGCCAGAACTACGCGCAGGATCTCCAGATTTCCTCGCGCGGGTTCGGCGCGCGCTCGACCTTCGGCGTGCGCGGCATCCGGCTCATCGCCGACGGCATCCCCGCCACCATGCCGGACGGGCAAGGTCAGGCGGCGACGTTCGCGCTCGGCTCGGCCGAGCGCATCGAGGTGCTGCGGGGGCCTTTTTCAAGCCTCTACGGCAATGCCTCAGGCGGTGTGATCAGCGTGGAAACGGAGGACGGGCCCCTCGATCCTGCCGCCGAAGCAACCTTCTCCTTCGGCAGCTATGACACCTGGCGAGTCGCGCTGAAGTACGGCGGACAGTGGGGGCGACTGAACGCCATCGGCGACCTGTCGCGGTTCGAGACCCGCGGCTTTCGCGAGCATAGTGCCGCGCGGCGCGACCAGCTCAATGCGAAGCTCGGCTATCGGCTGGGCGAGCGAACGGGGCTCACGCTGATCGCCAACAGCTTGCGTCAGCCTGAAACCAAAGATCCCCTCGGGCTGACGCGTGCGATGCTGGAGCACGATCCGACGCAGGTGCATCCCAGCGCGCTCCTCTTCAACACCCGCAAGACGGTGAACCAGGACCAGCTCGGGGTACGCGCCGTGCACCGGCTCGACGGCGGCGACCGGTTGGAGGCGACACTCTACGGTGGCGAGCGCTTCGTCGAGCAATTCCTCGCCTTTCGTGGCGCTCCGCCGCCACCCACCGTATCCGGGGGCGTGGTGCGGCTCGATCGCAGTTTCGCGGGCGGGGCGCTTCGCTATTTCACGCGCGCCGGGGCGCTGCGCCTCTCCGCAGGCCTCGAGCACGAGCGCATGAGCGAGCGTCGGCGCGGATTCGTGAACGAATTCGGCGTCGCGGGCGCGCTGCGGCGGGATGAAGACAACGAGGTGGCCGCCAACGACATGTATGCGCAGGCCGAATGGCAGCTGAGCGAGCGCTGGTCGCTGCATGGCGGCGCGCGGCACAGCCGCGTCCGCTTCACCTCGGAGGACCATTTCGTCGCTCCGGACAACCCGGACGACAGCGGCGAGCGCTCCTTCCGCGCCACGACGCCGGTCGCCGGGGTTGTCTACCGCGTGACCTCGACCACCAGCCTGTACGGCAACTTCGGCCGGGGGTTCGAGACGCCGACCTTCGTCGAGATCGCCTATCGGCGAGACGCCACCGGGCTCAATCTCGAGCTCGACGCGAGCCGCAGCCGCCACGCCGAGGCCGGCGTCAAGACGGTGCTGCCGGGGCGGATCCGCGTGAACGCGGCGCTCTTCGACATCGTGACCCGCAACGAGATCGTCGTCGACACCAACATCGGCGGCCGCGCGATTTTCAAGAACGCGGGGCGTACCCGGCGCGAAGGGCTCGAGCTCGGCGCCGAAACGCTGCTCGACGGACCGCTCGCGGCCAGAATCGCCTACACGCATCTGCGGGCGGTTTTCCGAGATGCCTTTGTCACCGGTCCCGCCCTGGTGCCGGCGGGCAACCGGCTGCCCGGCGTACCCCAAGACCAGCTCTATGCCGAGCTGCGGTACCGGCACGAAGGTTTCTTTGCGCAACTGGAGGGCCTGCGCCGCTCGCGGGTTCCGGTTTACGACCTGAACGCCGAATTCGCCGACGCGTTTGCCGTGTTCAACGGCGTACTCGGCGTGTCCCGGGCGCTCGGCGCGGCAAGCATCACCGGGTTCGTGCGGATCGATAACCTTGCAGACCGCAGCTACGCCGGGTCCGTCATCGTCAACGAGGGGAATCAGCGGTTCTATGAGCCGGCGCCCGGGCGCAACGCGACGATCGGCATCCAGGCGAGCCTCCCGCTCTAACGGCGGGGCGTGCTGCTGTGCTCGCCGGCTCGGTCCGCAACTTGCAGGCCCTGGAACGGGTTTTTGCACGGAGGGATCCAACGATCATGAGTCCTCTCTTCGTCGGCAGCGCCCTCGGCGCGCTTGCCATGTACTTTCTGGACCCCCACCAGGGCCGGCGTCGCCGGGCGCGGACGCGCGACAAAATGGTGCACGCCGGCAAGGCGCTGAACGATGCGAGCCGCGTGGCGATGCGCGACACCGCACATCGCGCCCAGGGGGTCTGGGCCAGCACGCGCAAGCTCTTCCAGCACGAGGCGGTGTCGGATGCCGTGCTGGTCGAGCGGGTGCGCGCGGAGGCCGGCCGCTTCGTGTCGCACTCCCACGCGCTGTCGGTGAGCGCCGAGGGCGGGCACGTGACGCTCTCGGGCCCGATCCTCGCGGAGGAAGTGCGCCCGCTGCTGCGCTGCGTGCGCGCGGTGCCGGGCGTGCGGGCGGTGAGCGACCGCCTCAGCGTCCATGAGGACGCCACCCACGTATCGTCGCTGCAGGGCGGGCGAGCGCACCCGGGCAGCCGCTTCGAGCTCCTGCAGGAGAACTGGTCGCCCGCGGCGCGTCTGTTCGCGGGCTCGTTCGGCATGGGCCTGCTGGCCGCGGCCTGGCGCGCGCCGGCCGGCGCCTGTGCGCTGCTGGGCGCCACCGGCACGCTGCTCGTCGCGCGCGCGGTGACCAACAAGCCGCTCGCCGCGCTGGCGGGCCTGGGCGAGCCGCGCCACGGCATCGTGGTGCAGAAGACGATCAGCGTCGATGCGTCCCCGGAGCAGGTGTTCGCCTTCTGGACCGACTACCAGAACTTCCCGCGCTTCATGCACCACGTGCGCGAGGTGCGCGTGAGCGAGGAGCGCTCGCATTGGGTGGTGGCGGGGCCCGCGGGTGTGCCGGTCCAGTGGAACGCGGAGCTGGTCGAGGTGCAGCCGCAGCGGCTGCTGCGCTGGCGCTCCACCGCCGACTCGACGGTGAAGCACGAGGGCTGCGTGCACTTCGAGCCCAACGGCAACGGCGGCACGCGCATCACGGTGCGCCTCGCCTACCTGCCGCCCGCGGGAGCGTTCGGCCACGCCGTGGCCACCATCTTCGGCGCCGATCCGAAGAGCGAGATGGACGGCGATCTCCTGCGCATGAAGACCATGATCGAGACCGGCCGCGCGCCGCACGACGCCGCGCGCCGCCTGCCTCGGGAGAGCTGAGCCCGGGCGGCCGAGCCTAGGCAGCCCGGGCGGCGGTGGGGCCGGCGGCTCCGAGCAGCTCGCGCAGCACGAAGGGCAGGATGCCGCCGTGCTTGTAGTAATCCACCTCGATCGCGGTGTCGATGCGCGAGCGCACGGCAATGCGCCGCTCGGTGCCGTCGGCGCGCCGCACGAGCAGCTCCAGATCCTGTTGCGGCCGGATCTCCTCGAGGCCCAGCACGTCGATGGTTTCCTCGCCGGTCAGGCCGAGGGACTGCGCCGAGTCCTCGCCGAGGAATTGCAGCGGCAGCACGCCCATGCCGACGAGGTTGGAGCGGTGGATGCGCTCGAAGCTGCGCGCGACCACGGCTTTGACCCCGAGGAGCTGGGTGCCCTTGGCCGCCCAGTCGCGCGAGGAGCCGGTGCCGTACTCCTCGCCGCCGAACACCACCGTGGGCGTTCCCTGCGCAATGTAGGCCATGGCCGCGTCGTAGATCGGCACGGTCTTGCCCTGGAAGCGGGTGACGCCGCCCTCGGTGCCGGGCAGCATCAGGTTCTTGATGCGCACGTTGGCGAAGGTGCCGCGCATCATCACTTCGTGGTTGCCACGGCGCGCGCCGTAGCTGTTGAAGTCGGCCACCGCCACGTCGTGCTCCTGCAGATAGAGGCCGGCGGGCGAGGTCGGCTTGATGGAGCCGGCGGGGGAAATGTGGTCGGTGGTGACCGAGTCGCCGAAGATGGCGAGCACCTTGGCGCCGCGGATCGCGGCCACGCCGCCGGGGGCCATCGAGAAGCCCCTGAAGAAGGGCGGCTCGGCGATGTAGGTCGACGCGGGCCAGCTGTACACCTGTCCGGACGGCGCCGCGACCTTCTTCCACAGCGGATTCGCCTCGGCCAGGTTGGCGTAGAGCCGGCGGAACGTGGGCGCGTCCATGGCGAGGTTCATCAGCGCCGCGATCTCCTCCTGCGTCGGCCAGATGTGGCCGATGTAGACGTCCCGCCCGTCCTTGGACTTCCCGATCGGCTGGGTCTTGAAGTCGACGCGCATGGACCCGGCGATGGCGTAGGCCACCACGAGCGGTGGCGAGGCGAGGAAGTTGGCGCGGATGTTCGGATGGATGCGCGCCTCGAAGTTCCGGTTGCCCGAGAGCACCGCCGCGCAGACGAGGTCGTTCTTGACGATCGCTTCCTCGATGGGGGCCGCCAGCGGGCCGGAGTTGCCGATGCAGGTCGTGCACCCGTAGGCCGCGACCGAAAAGCCGAGCTTCTCGAGGTACGGCAGCAGGCCGGCCTTGCCCAGGTACTCGGTCACCACGCGCGAGCCCGGCGCGAGCGAGGTCTTCACGTGCGGCTTCACCGACAGGCCGAGCTCCACCGCCTTCCTGGCCAGCAGTCCCGCGCCCAGCAGCACGCCCGGGTTCGAGGTGTTGGTGCAGGAGGTGATCGCGGCGATCAGCACGTCGCCGTTGCCGAGCTCCGTGCCGTCCGCCGCCTTGACGCGCCGCTCGAGCTCCTCGGGCTTCCTGGCGAAGCCGTTGTCCTTGACCGGGGCCGAGAAGAGCTGGGTGAAAGCGCCCTTGACCTTGTCGAGGTCGATGCGGTCCTGCGGGCGCTTGGGGCCGGCGAGCGAGGGCTGCACCGTCGAGAGATCGAGCTCGAGCACCTCGGAGTAGTCGACTTCGCCGGCGCGCGGAATGCCGAACAGGCCCTGCGCCCTGAAGTAGGCCTCAATCGCCGCGACCTGCTCCTCGCTGCGGCCCGTGCCGCGGAAGTACTCGAGGGTGCGGCCGTCGACCGGGAAAAAGCCCATGGTGGCGCCGTATTCGGGCGCCATGTTGCCGAGGGTCGCGCGGTCGGTGGTGGAGAGCGAGGCGGCGCCCTCGCCGAAGAACTCGACGAACTTGCCCACCACCTTCGCCTTGCGCAGCATCTGCGTCACCGTGAGCACCAGGTCGGTGGCGGTGCACGCCGGGTGGAGCTTGCCCTTGAGGTGCACCCCCACGACGTCGGGCGTGAGGAAGTACACCGGCTGCCCCAGCATGCCGGCCTCGGCCTCGATGCCGCCCACGCCCCAGCCCACCACCCCGATGCCGTTGATCATGGTCGTGTGGCTGTCGGTGCCGACCAGCGTGTCGGGATAGTAGATGCCGTCCCGGCTCTTGTGCACGCCGGGGGCGAGGTACTCGAGGTTCACCTGGTGCACGATGCCGATGCCCGGCGGCACCACCTTGAACGTGTCGAAGGCCTGCATGCCCCACTTCATGAACTGGTAGCGCTCCTCGTTGCGCTTGAATTCGAGCTTCATGTTGAGGTCGAGCGCGCTCTTCGAGCCGAAGTGGTCGATCTGCACCGAGTGGTCCACCACCAGGTCCACGGGCACCAGGGGCTCGATCACCTTCGGGTCCTTGCCCATGGCCTGCGCCACGCCGCGCATCGCCGCGAGGTCGACCAGCAGCGGCACGCCGGTGAAGTCCTGCAGCACGATGCGCGCCACCACGAACGGGATCTCCTCGGTGCGCGGCGCCACCGCCTTCCAGCCGGCGAGCTGGCGCACGTGCTCCTCGGTGACCTTGCGCCCGTCGCAGTTGCGCAGCACCGCCTCGAGCACGATGCGGATGGACACCGGCAGGCGCTCGACGGGCACGCCGAGCGCCTTGCCCAGCGCGGGGAGCGAGTAGAACTTGCCGTGCTTGAAGCGCTGCAAAGTGTCGAACAGGTTGTGCGGCATCGGGGCTCCGGGAATCGTTCGGTTCAGATGACGAACAGGTCGACGAACTCGTCGACCGGCGTCGCGGCGAGCTTCTCGGCGCTCAAGCACAGGTCAAGGATGGCCTTCTGCTGCTTGGGCGGGAAGCGGCGCGCGAGGTTGGTGCGGAACTTCTCCACCAGGATGGGCATGCCTTCGGCGCGGCGGCGCTTGTGGCCGATCGGGTACTCCACCACCGTCTCGGCGAGGCGCTTGCCGTCCTTGAACTCGACGGTGAGGCCGTTGGCGATCGAGCGCTTGTCGGGGTCGTGGTAGTCGCGCGTGAACTGCGGGTCCTCCACGCACACGATCTTGTCGCGCAGCGCATCGATGCGCGGGTCGGCCGCCACCGCGTCCTCGTAGTCCGCGGCGGTGAGGCGGCCGAACAGCAGCGGCACCGCCACCATGTACTGGATGCAGTGGTCGCGGTCGGCGGGGTTGTGGAGCGGGCCCTTCTTGTCGATGATGCGGATCGCCGCCTCGTGCGTGCGGATGGTGATGCGCGCGATGTCCTCGATGCGGTGCTTCACCAGCGGGTGCAGCTGCATGGCCGCCTCCACCGCGGTCTGCGAGTGGAACTCGGCGGGGAAGGAGATCTTGAACAGCACGTGCTCCATGACGTAGCTGCCGAAGGGTCGCTGAAAGGCGAACGCCTTGCCCTTGAACAGCACGTCGTAGAAGCCCCAGGTCTTGGCCGAGAGCACCGAGGGGTAGCCCATCTCGCCGGTCCTCGAGATGAGCGCGAGGCGCACCGCGCGCGCGGTGGCGTCGCCCGCCGCCCAGCTCTTGCGCGAGCCGGTGTTGGGCGCGTGGCGGTAGGTGCGCAGGCTCTGCCCGTCCACCCAGGCCTGCGACACCGCGTTGACGACTTCGTCGTAGCTGCAGCCGATCATCTGCGCGACCACGGCGGTGGAGGCCACCTTCACCAGCACCACGTGGTCGAGCCCCACGCGGTTGAAGCTGTTCTCCAGTGCGAGCACGCCCTGGATCTCGTGCGCCTTGATCATCGCCGTCAGGACGTCCTTGACCAGGAGCTTCTTCGGCGAGCTGCGCGCGAGCCAGTCGGCGGTGGCCAGGATGCCGCCGAGGTTGTCGGAGGGATGGCCCCACTCAGCGGCGAGCCAGGTGTCGTTGAAGTCGAGCCAGCGGATCATGGCGCCGATGTTGAAGGCCGCCTGCACCGGATCGAGCTGGAACTGCGTCCCCGGCACCCGGGCGCCGTTGGGCACGAGGGTGCCGCGC
Organism: Burkholderiales bacterium; assembly: GCA_035540415.1. Classification (GTDB taxonomy): domain Bacteria; phylum Pseudomonadota; class Gammaproteobacteria; order Burkholderiales; family SG8-39; genus SCGC-AG-212-J23. The sequence goes on from DATLGR010000358.1 coordinate 8,747, forward strand.
ACGATCGGCCCGAGAAGCTTGGTGCACGCGGGGTACTCGAGCGCCTCCAGCCCGCAGCCCAGCGTGTCCATCAGGCAGTAGCGCGCGGTCTCGTAGGCCTCCGGGCTCGCCACCTGGTACTTCGTGACGTAGTCGGCGATGTCGGTGAGGACCTTGTCCGGCTGCGGCCGGACGTTGGAGATCGGGGCGGACATCAGTCGGCTTTTCCTTCAGAGGAAACCGTGTTGTCGTCGACGGCGAAGCTCCATTCGTAGCCCCCGGCGGGCTCGAAGGTGTGCTCGGCGCCGCCGGAGCGGGGCGCGTGGCGCATGGAAGGCGCGGGCGAGCGCTCGGCGGGGTTCTTGTCCCACCAGATGGCGCGGCCGCGTCGCTGCGACTCCACTTCCTCGGGGTGCTCGGCGAGGAACTGCTTCATGAACCGGGTGAGATCGGACTCGTACATGGGGATCAGCGGCGGTTGAGGGGCACCCACGGCCGGTTCTCCGGGCCGACGTAGTTCGCGCCCGGGCGGATGATCTTGCCGTCGGCGCGCTGCTCGATTACGTGCGCCGACCAGCCGCTGGTGCGCGAGATGACGAAGAGCGGCGTGAACATGGCGGTCGGCACCCCGAGCATGTGATACGACACGGCGCTGTACCAGTCGAGGTTGGCGAACATCCTCTTGTCGCGCCACATCACCGCCTCGATGCGCTCGGCGATGTCGAAGAGCTTCATCGACTGCTCCCTCGACAGGCGCCGCGCCACCTCCTTGATGACCTGGTTGCGCGGGTCGCCGGTCGTGTAGACCGGGTGGCCGAAGCCGATGACAATCTCCTTCGCCTGCAGGCGGCGCACGATGTCCTGCTCCGCGGCGTCGGGATCGGCATAGCGCGACAGCACCTCGAAGGCGAACTCGTTGGCGCCGCCGTGCTTGGGGCCCTTCAGCGCGCCGATGCCCCCGCAGATCGCGCTGTGCAGGTCCGAGCCGGTGCCGGCGATGACGCGGCAGGTGAAGGTGCTCGCGTTGTACTCGTGCTCGGCGTACAGGATGAGCGAGGTATGCATCGCCCGCACCCACTCGGCCGAGGGCTTCATTCCGTGCAGCAGGTGCAGGAAGTGCCCGCCGATGGAATCGTCGTCGGTCTCCGTCTCGATGCGCTTGCCGTGGCGCGAGTAGTGGTGCCAGTAGAGCAGCATCGAGCCGAGCGAGGCCATCAGCCGGTCGGCGATGCTCTTCGCCCCGAAGGGATGATGGTCGTCCTTCTCCGGCTCCAGGGTGCCGAGCACCGAAACCCCGGTGCGCATGACGTCCATCGGATGCGCGCCCGCCGGAATCGCCTCGAGCACGGTGCGCAGCGGGGCGGGCAGGGCGCGCAGCCCGCGCAGGCGCGTCTTGTACTTCTGCAGCTCCTCGCGCGTGGGCAGCCGCTCGTGCACGAGGAGGTAGGCGATCTCCTCGAACTCGGCCTCCTCGGCGAATTCGAGGATGTCGTAGCCGCGGTAGTGCAGGTCGTTGCCGCTGCGCCCCACGGTGCACAGCGCGGTGTTGCCGGCGGCCACGCCCGAGAGCGCGACGGATTTCTTGGGCTTAGCGTCGGAAGAGCTCATCGAGCTTCTGTTCGTAGGCGTGGTAGTCGATGGTGTCGTAGAGCTCCTCGCGGGTCTGCATGTCCGGAAGGAGCGCCTTCTGCGTGCCCTGCCGGCGCACCGTCTGGTAGGCCTTGAGCGCCGCCTTGTTCATGGCGCGGAAGGCGGTGAGGGGATAGAGCACGAGGGCCGCGCCCGCCCCGCGCAGCTCCTCGACGGTAAAGAGCGGGGACTTGCCGAACTCGGTGATGTTGGCGAGGACCGGCACCTTCACCGCGTCGGCGAACCGCCGGTACATGGAAAGCTCGGTGAGCGCCTCGGGAAAGATCATGTCGGCGCCCGCCTCCACGTAGCGCACGGCCCGGTCGATCGCGGACTCCAGCCCCTCGCTGGCGAGCGCGTCGGTGCGCGCCATGATGACGAACTGCGCGTCGGTGCGCGCGTCCACGGCCGCCTTGAGGCGGTCGGCCATCTCGCCGGCGGACACCAGCTCCTTGTTCGGCCGGTGGCCGCAGCGCTTGGCGCCGACCTGGTCCTCGATGTGCATCGCGGCGGCGCCGAACTTGATGAGCGCGCGCGTGGTGCGCGCCACGTTGAAGGCGCTTGCGCCGAAGCCCGTGTCGACGTCGACGAGCAGCGGGAGGTCGCACACATCCGTGATGCGCCGGATGTCGGTCAGCACGTCGTCCAGGCCCGAGATGCCGAGGTCGGGCATGCCGAGGGAGCCGGCGGCGACGCCGCCGCCCGAGAGGTAGATCGCGCGGTAGCCGACCTTTTTCGCCATCAGGGCGTGGTTGGCGTTGATGGCCCCGATGACCTGCAGCGGCTGCTCCTCGCTCAGCGCCTGCCGGAACTTCGCGCCGGCGCTCATGCGAGAAGCTGTTTCACGCCGTCGCGCTCCTCGTGCAGCTCCTGGAGGGTGGCCTGCATGCGCTTGCGGCTGAACTCCGAGAGCTCGATGCCCTGCACGATCTCATAGCGGCCGCCCCGGCACGTGACCGGCATGCCGTAGATCACGCCCTCGGGGATGCCGTAGCTGCCCTCGGAGGGCACCCCCATGCTCACCCAGTCGCCCGGCGGCGTTCCGCGCACCCAGTCGCGCACGTGGTCGATGGCGGCGCTGGCGGCGCTGGCGGCGGAGGACAGGCCGCGCGCCTCGATGATCGCGGCGCCGCGTTTTTGCACCGTGGGGATGAAGGTCTGCTCGAGCCACGCCTGGTCTCCGATCTGCTCCCAGAGCTTGCGGCCGCCGGCCTCGGCCTGGAACACGTCCGGGTACTGCGTGGCCGAGTGGTTGCCCCAGACGGTGACCTTGCGGATGGCGGACACCGGCTGGCCGGTCTTCGCGGCGAGCTGCGACAGCGCGCGGTTATGGTCCAGGCGCATCATGGCGGTGAACTGGCGCCGGTCCAGGCCGGGCGCGTTGCTCATGGCGATGAGGCAGTTGGTGTTCGCCGGGTTTCCGACCACCAGCACCTTGACGCTGCGGCTCGCGACGCGATCGAGCGCCTTGCCCTGGGGCGCGAAGATCCTGCCGTTCGCTTCCAGCAGGTCCTTGCGTTCCATGCCGGGGCCGCGCGGCCGCGCGCCGACGAGCAGCGCCACGTCGGCGTCCTTGAAGGCGACCAGGGGATCGGCGGCGGCGCTCATCCCTGCGAGCAGCGGAAAAGCGCAGTCGTCGAGCTCCATCATCACGCCCTTCAGCGCCTTCTGCGCTTTCTCGTCCGGGATCTCGAGCAGCTGGAGCACCACCGGCTGGTCCGGTCCGAGCAGGTCGCCGGCGGCGATGCGAAACAGCAGCGAATAACCGATCTGGCCGGCGGCGCCGGTGACGGCGACGCGAAGGGGAGTCTTGGACATCGATGGTGGCTCCAGCGGGTTTGTTTTTCATTTTACAGCAGCGAATTGCTGCGCCGCGACGCTATAATCGATTTGCCCGGCGCTTGGGGTCGGGGCCAACCACCTCGGGTTCGAATCCAACAATGTCCAGCGCGGCCGCGAAAAAGCACCGTCCCAAGTACCTGAGCCTGTCCGCCATCCTGTTTCAGATCCGGCTGCCGCTGCCGGGCTGGGTGTCGATCCTGCACCGCATCTCCGGCGCGCTGCTCGTGCTGCCGTTCACGGCCTGGCTGCTCTGGCTGCTCGACTCGAGCCTCGCCTCCGAGGCGGGCTTTCGCGCGCTGCAGGCCTACCTCGCGGCTCCGCTGGTGAAGCTGGGGCTCGTGGCGTTCATCTGGGCCTACTGCCACCATTTCTGCGCCGGCATCCGCTACCTGCTGCTCGACCTCAACGCGGGCGTCGAGCTGCGTCCCGCGCGGATCTCGGCGGCCTCGGTGCTGGTGGCGAGCGTTCTCCTCACGGCGCTGTTCGCCGCGATCCTGGTGCCATGGTGAAGCGCATCGTCGTCGGCGCGCACTATGGCACGGGCAGCTGGCTCGCGCAGCGCATCACCGCGGTGGTGATGGTCCTGTACACCGTCGCCGCGCTGGTCGTGCTCGCGCGGCGCTCGCCGTTCACCTACGAGTCCTGGCGCGAGCTCTTCGCGCTCGGCTGGGTGCGCGTCGCCACCGCGCTGTTCTTCGCGAGCCTTGCCTGGCACGCCTGGGTCGGCGTGCGCGACATCCTCATGGATTACGTGAAGCACGACGGGCTGCGCCTCGCGCTGCAGGTGCTCACCGTGCTGCTGCTCGCGGCCTATCTGCTCTGGGCCGTCGAGATCCTCTGGCGATGATCCCGGTCCGCAAGTTCGACGCCATCGTGGTGGGGGCCGGCGGCTCCGGCATGCGGGCGGCGCTGGAGCTCGCGCGCGCCCGGCTGCGCGTGGCGGTGCTCTCGAAGGTGTTCCCCACGCGCTCGCACACGGTCGCCGCGCAGGGCGGAATCGCCGCGCCGCTCGCCAACTCGACCGAGGACAACTGGCACTGGCACATGTACGACACCGTGAAGGGGTCGGACTACCTGGGCGACCAGGACGCCATCGAGTACATGTGCCGCCGCGCCATCGAAGTGGTCGTGGAGCTCGAGCACATGGGCATGCCCTTCGACCGCCTGGAAAACGGCCGCATCTACCAGCGGCCCTTCGGCGGGCACACGCAGAACTACGGCAGCCCCAAGATGGCGATGCGCGCCTGCGCGGTGGCCGATCGCACCGGGCACGCCATGCTGCACACTCTCTACCAGCAGAACGTGCGCGCCAACACCCAGTTTTTCGTGGAGTGGATGGCGCTCGATCTCATCCGCGACCCGCAGGACGGCGCAGTGGTGGGCGTCACGGCGCTCGAGATGGAAACCGGCGAGCTGCACATCTTCCAGGCGAAGGCGGTGCTGCTCGCCACCGGTGGCGCCGGGCGCATTTACTGGGCCACCACCAACGCCTTCATCAACACCGGCGACGGCCTGGGCATGGTGGCGCGCGCGGGTTTGCCGCTCGAGGACATGGAGTTCTGGCAGTTCCACCCGACCGGCGTGGCCGGGGCCGGCGTGCTCATCACCGAAGGGGTGCGGGGCGAGGGCGGCTACCTGCTCAACAAGGACGGCGAGCGCTTCATGGAGCGCTATGCGCCCAACGCCAAGGACCTCGCCAGCCGCGACGTGGTGTCGCGCGCCATGACGACCGAGATCAAGGAAGGCCGGGGCGCGGGCCCGGATGCCGACCACCTGCTGCTCAAGCTCGATCACCTCGGCCCCGAGGTGATCAACCAGCGCCTGCCCGGCATCCGCGAGATCGCGATCAAGTTCGCCAACGCCGACCCGATCCGCGACCCGATCCCGGTGGTTCCGACCGTGCACTACCAGATGGGCGGGATCCCGACCAACTACATGGGCCAGGTCGTCGCCCCGGAAGGCGCGAGCCGCGAGGCCATCGTGCCGGGCCTGTACGCCGTGGGCGAGTGCGCCTGCGTCTCCGTGCACGGCGCCAACCGCCTCGGGACGAACTCGCTGCTCGATCTCGTGGTGTTCGGCAAGGCCGCGGGGGAGCAGATGCTGAAGGACATCGCCTCGGTGCCCCGGCCGCAGCGCAACCTGCCGCGTGAGGCAGGCGAGCCGACGCGCGCACGCGTGGCGCGCCTGGACGCGGCGCGCGAGGGCGAGCGGGTCGTCGACGTGCTGAACGACCTGCGCCGCCTGATGCAGGCGCATTGCGGCGTGTTCCGCTTTCCCGACGACCTGCGCTCGGGGGTCGAGAAAATGAAGGAGATCGCGCAGCGCGTCGGGCGCACCTTCATCGCCGACAAGAGCAGGGTGTTCAACACCGCGCGGGTCGAGGCGCTCGAGCTGGAGAACCTCGCCGAGACGGCGCTCGCCACGGTGGTCTCGGCCGAGGCGCGCAAGGAGTCGCGCGGCGCGCACACGCGCGAGGACTTCCCGGCGCGCGACGACGCCCACTGGATGAAGCACACGCTGTGGTTCAAGGACGGCAACCGCCTGGAGTACAAGCCGGTCCACCTGCGGCCGCTGTCGGTGGAGACCATGGAACCGAAGGTGAGAACCTACTGATGAAGCTCTCCATCTACCGCTACAACCCCGACAAGGACGAGCGGCCCTACCTGCAGGACTACCAGGTCGCGCTCGACCCGAGCGACCGCATGCTGCTCGACGCGCTGGTCAAGGCCAAGGCGCAGGACGACACGCTCGCCTTCCGCCGCTCCTGCCGGGAGGGGGTCTGCGGCTCCGACGCCTTCAACATCAACGGCAAGAACCGCCTTGCCTGCATCACCAAGGTCGCGGACCTGCCCGAGCACGTCACCGTGCGGCCGCTGCCGGGCCTGCCCGTGATCCGCGACCTCATCGTCGACATGACGCAGTTCTTCAAGCAGTATCACTCCGTCAGGCCCTACGTCATCAACGACGAGCCGCCGCCGGAGCGCGAGCGGCTGCAGTCGCCCGAGGAGCGCGACGCGCTGAACGGCCTGTACGAGTGCATCCTGTGCGCCTGCTGCTCGACCGCCTGCCCGTCGTTCTGGTGGAACCCGGACAAGTTCGTGGGGCCGGCGGGCCTGCTGCAGGCCTACCGCTTCATCGCCGACTCGCGCGACCAGGCGACCAACGAGCGCCTCGACAACCTCGAGGATCCCTACCGCCTGTTCCGCTGTCACACCATCATGAATTGCGTGGACGTGTGCCCGAAGGGTCTCAACCCGACCCGGGCGATCAACCACATCCGCGAGCTGCTGGTCAAGCGGGCGATCTGATGGACCGGGCCGCACGCGACCGGCTTCGCTGGCGGTGCCGCCGCGGGCTGCTGGAGCTCGACCTCGTGTTCGAGCGTTTCCTGCCGACGCTGGCCGAGGCGGAGCGCGAAGCCTTCGAGGCGCTGCTCGAGCTGGCCGATCAGCCGCTCTGGGACATCGTCGCCGGCCGCAGCGACGACTACGACCCGCAATTGACCGCAATCGTGGCGCGCCTGCGCGCCGCCTGACGAGGGACCGATCCATGGCTGAGAAAACTGCGACCCTGACGCTGCCCGACGGCCGTACGCTGGAATTCCCGGTCGTCGCCGGCTCCACCGGCCCGGAGGTGGTGGACATCCGCACGCTCTACGGCAAGGCCGGGCTGTTCACCTACGACCCGGGGTTCCTGTCCACCGCGAGCTGCAGCTCCTCCATCACCTACATCGACGGCGACCAGGGGGTGCTCCTCTACCGCGGCTACCCGATCGAGCAGCTTGCGGAGAACTGCGATTTCCTCGAGGTGTGCTACCTCCTGCTCTATGGCGACCTGCCGAACCGCCGGCAGAAGGACGACTTCGTGGGCATCGTCACGCGCCACACCATGGTGCACGATCAGATCAGCCGCTTCTTCACCGGCTTCCGGCGCGATGCGCATCCCATGGCGGTGATGGTCGGGGTGGTGGGCGCGCTCTCCGCGTTCTATCACGACGCGCTCGACATCAACGATCCTCACCACCGCACCATCTCGGCGTTCCGCCTCATCGCCAAGCTCCCGACGATCGTCGCGATGGCGTACAAGTACTCGGTCGGCCAGCCCTTCATGTACCCGCGCAACGACCTCTCCTACACGGCGAACTTCATGCGCATGATGTTCGGGGTGCCGGCCGAGGAGTACCGCGTCAACGACGTGCTGGTACGCGCGCTCGACCGCATCTTCATCCTGCACGCGGACCACGAGCAGAACGCCTCCACCTCCACCGTGCGGCTGTGCGGGTCCTCGGGGGCCAACCCCTACGCCTGCATCGCCGCCGGCATCGCCTCGCTGTGGGGCCCGGCGCACGGCGGCGCCAACGAGGCCTGCCTGCAGATGCTCGAGGAAATCGGCGATGCCTCCAAGGTGCCGGAGTTCATCCGCCGGGTGAAGGACAAGAACGCCGGCGTGCGGCTGATGGGCTTCGGCCACCGCGTCTACAAGAACTACGACCCGCGCGCGAAGCTCATGCGCGAGACCTGCCACGAGGTGCTGGGCGAGCTCGGCCTGCACAACGACCGCCTCTTCAAGCTCGCGCTCGAGCTGGAGCGCATCGCGCTGGAGGACGAGTACTTCGTGAGCCGGAAGCTCTATCCGAACGTGGATTTCTATTCGGGCATCGTGCAGCGCGCCCTCGGCATCCCGGTGGCGATGTTCACGTGCATCTTTTCGCTCGCGCGCACGGTGGGCTGGATCGCGCAGTGGCAGGAAATGATCTCCGACCCGGAGTACAAGATCGGCCGGCCGCGCCAGCTCTACAAGGGGGCCACGCGCCGCGACGTGAAATCGATCGACCTGAGGTGAGGCCATGAGCGCGGCGATGCGGCAGTTCCTCGACAGCTCGTACCTGTTCGGCGCCAATGCGCCGTTCATCGAGGAGCTCTACGAGCAGTACCTGGCGAACCCGGGCGCGGTGCCCGAGGCGTGGCGCGAGTATTTCGACCGGCTGCAGGTGCTGCCCGGGGCCGGTGCGAGGGACGTGGCGCATGCCCCGGTGGTGCAGTCCTTCGTCGAGCGCGCCCGGACCAACAAGTTCTCGGCCGAGCGCACGCTGCCGGCCGAGCCGGTCGCCCCCGAGCGACTGCAGGTGGCGGCGCTGCTGCTGGTCACCTCCTACCGCATCGCGGGCTCGCGCTGGGCGACGGTGGATCCGCTCAAGCGCCTGCCGCGCCCCCTGGTGCCGGAGCTCGAGCCCGGCTACTACGACCTGGCCGAGGCCGACCTCGACCAGACGGTGAACGCCGGCTCGTTCGTGGGGCTCGACCGCGCCACGCTGCGCACGCTGATCCAGGCGCTGCGCGATACCTACTGCCGCAACATCGGCTTCGAGTACATGTTCATCAGCGATCGCGCGCAGCGCCTGTGGATCCAGGAGCGCGTGGAGCCGGTGCGCGGCGTCCCCGGCCTGGGGGCGGGCGAGCAGCGGCGCCTGCTGCAGAAGCTCACCGAGGCCGAGCACCTCGAGCGCTACCTCCACACGCGGTACGTGGGGCAGAAGCGCTTCTCGCTGGAGGGGGGGGAAAGCCTGATTCCGGCGATCGACGAGCTCATCCAGCGCGCGGGGAGCCAGGGCGTGCAGGAGATCGTGCTCGGCATGGCGCATCGGGGCCGCCTCAACGTGCTGGTGAACGTGCTGGGCAAGATGCCGGCGGACCTCTTCGGCGAGTTCGAGGGCAAGCTCGCGAACGAGCTGCCCTCGGGCGACGTGAAATACCACAACGGCTACTCCTCCGACATTTCCACCCCCGGCGGGCCGGTGCACCTGTCGCTCGCCTTCAACCCTTCGCACCTCGAGATCGTGAACCCGGTGGTCGAGGGCTCGGTGCGCGCGCGCCAGCGCCGTCGCGACGACAAGACCGGCGACCAGGTGCTTCCCATCCTGATCCACGGCGACGCCGCCTTCGCCGGCCAGGGCGTGGTGATGGAGACGCTGAACCTGTCGGGCACGCGCGGCTACGGCACGGGCGGCACCGTGCACATCATCGTCAACAACCAGATCGGCTTCACCACCTCCGATCCGCGCGACGCGCGCTCGACCCTGTACTGCACTGACGTGGCGAAGATGGTGGAGGCGCCGATCTTCCACGTGAACGGCGACGACCCCGAGGCGGTGCTGTTCGTCACCCAGCTCGCGCTCGACTTCCGGCGCGCGTTCCACAAGGACGTGGTGATCGACATCGTGTGCTTCCGCAAGCTCGGCCACAACGAGCAGGACGAGCCCGCGGTGACGCAGCCGCTCATGTACACGAAGATCGCCCAGCACCCGGGCACGCGCAAGCTCTACGCCGACCGGCTGGTCGCGCAGGGCGTGCTCGCGGCGGAGGAGCCCGAGGCGATGATCAAGCGCTACCGCGACACGCTCGATGCCGGCAAGCAGACGGTGAGCCCGGTGCTGTCCAACTTCAAGAGCAAGTTCGCGGTCGACTGGGCGCCGTTCCTCAATTCCAAGTGGACCGACGCCGCCGACACGCACGTGCCGCTCGCCGAGCTGCAGCGCCTGGCCGAGCGCGCCACGGCGGTGCCCGAGGGCTTCAAGCTGCATCCCACGGTGGCGCGCGTCATGGAAGCGCGCCGCCAGATGGCCGCCGGCCATCTCCCGGTCGACTGGGGCATGGCCGAGACGCTGGCGTACGCGTCGCTGCTCGCCAACGGCTACGACGTGCGGCTCTCGGGCCAGGACTCCGGGCGGGGCACCTTCGCGCACCGCCATGCCGTGCTTCACGACCAGGAGCGCGAGCGCTGGGACGAGGGCACGTACGTCCCGCTGCAGAACATCGGCAAGGACCAGGGCGATTTCGTGGTCATCGATTCGGTCCTCTCCGAGGAGGCGGTGCTCGGCTTCGAATACGGGTTCGCCACCGCCGAGCCGAACGCCCTGGTCATCTGGGAGGCGCAGTTCGGCGACTTCGCGAACGGGGCGCAGGTGGTGATGGACCAGTTCATCAGCTCCGGCGAGACCAAGTGGGGCCGCGTGTGCGGCCTGGTGCAGTTCCTGCCCCACGGGTACGAGGGGCAGGGGCCCGAGCATTCCTCGGCGCGCCTGGAGCGCTACCTGCAGCTGTGCGCCGAGCACAATATCCAGGTCTGCGTGCCCAGCACCGCCGCGCAGATGTTCCACCTCCTGCGCCGGCAGATGCTGCGGCCGTTCAGGAAGCCGCTCATCGTCATGACGCCCAAGTCGCTGCTGCGCAAGAAGGAGGCGTCCTCGCCGATCGACGCTCTCGCGAACGGCTCGTTCCAGACGGTGATCCCGGAGATCGAGGCGATCGAGCCCAAGGCCGTGAAGCGCATCGTCGCCTGCTGCGGCAAGGTCTATTACGAGCTTGCCGCCAAGCGCGCCGAGCTCAAGCGTGGCGACGTCGCCATCATCCGCGTGGAGCAGCTCTATCCGTTCCCGCACAAGCAGTTCGAGGCCGAGATGAAGCGCTATCCGAACGCGGCCGAGGTGGTGTGGTGCCAGGAGGAGCCGCAGAACCAGGGCGCCTGGTACCAGACGGCGCACTACTTCCGCGAGAACATGCGCGAGGACCAGAAGCTGCACTACGCCGGGCGGGCGGCCTCCGCCGCCCCCGCGAGCGGCTATGCGGCCCGGCACGCCGAGACGCAGCGCGCGCTGGTCGAGCAGGCGTTCGGGCGGTATAAGTGAGAAGGTATCCCGGCGAGTCACTCGCTGGTTTTTCAATAACCCGGTGGACGCTCAGCGAAAGCCGGGGAAAAACTGAACGGGAGCGATCGTGATCATCGAGGTGAAGGTGCCGCAGCTCTCGGAGTCGGTCTCCGAGGCCACGCTGCTCGACTGGCACAAGAAGGAAGGCGAGCCGGTCAAGCGCGACGAGAACCTGATCGACATCGAGACCGACAAGGTGGTGCTGGAGCTGCCGGCGCCCGCCGACGGCGTGCTCGTGAAGATCATCAAGAACGCCCGCGATGCGGTCGGCTCGGGCGAAGTCATCGCGCAGATCGACACCGAGGCGAAAGCCGGCGGCGCGCTGGCGCCCGAGAAGAAGCCGGCCGCCGCGGACAAGCCCGCCGCGGAGACGTCCAGGCCCGTGATGCCCTCGGCGCAGAAGCTCGCGGCCGAGAAGGGGGTCGACACGTCCAGCCTGCGCGGCACCGGCCGCGACGGGCGCGTCACCAAAGGCGACGTGCTGCAGGCGGCCGGGCGGGCGCCGGCGCCCGCTGCGGCCGCGCCGGTGTCCGCGGCGCGCCCCGCGCTGCAGCAGCCGGCGCCGCCGGTCGACGTCGAGGCGCTGCTCTCGGGCCGGCCGGAGCAGCGTGTTCCCATGTCGCGGCTGCGCCAGCGCGTGGCCGAGCGGCTGGTCCAGTCGCAGTCGACCGCCGCCATCCTCACCACGTTCAACGAGGTGAACATGGCGCCGGTCATGGAGATGCGCAAGCGCTACCAGGAGCGCTTCGAGCGGGAGCACGGAACCCGCCTGGGGTTCATGTCGTTCTTCGTCAAGGCGGCGGTGCACGCGCTCAAGCGCTTCCCGGTGGTGAACGCCTCCATCGACGGCACCGACATCGTCTACCACGGCTACTTCGACGTCGGCGTGGCGGTGGGCAGTCCCCGCGGGCTGGTGGTGCCCATCCTGCGCGACGCCGATCGCATGAGCTTCGCCGAGATCGAGAAGAAGATCGCCGACTTCGGCAAGCGCGCCCAGGACGGCAAGCTCGGCATCGAGGAGCTCACCGGCGGCACGTTCTCGATCTCCAACGGCGGGGTCTTCGGGTCGATGCTGTCCACGCCGATCATCAACCCGCCCCAGTCGGCGATCCTCGGCGTGCACCTCACCAAGGACCGGCCGGTGGTGGAGAACGGCGAGATCGTCATCCGGCCCATGAACTACCTCGCGCTGTCCTACGACCACCGCATCATCGACGGGCGCGAGGCGGTCCTCTTTCTGGTCGCCATCAAGGAAGCGCTCGAGGATCCGGCCCGCCTGATCCTCGAGATCTGATGTCCGTCGCCGACGAGATCGCGAAGCTGCACGATCTGCTGACGCGGGGCGCGCTCACGCCGGCCGAGTTCGAACGCGAGAAGGCGCGCCTGCTGGAGGCCCGGCCGGGCCCGGGCGCGGGGCTCGCC
>DATLGR010000359.1:0-26501 GCA_035540415.1 Burkholderiales bacterium
ATATAGACCTCCCGCCCCACCACGCGCGGGCGCTGCACGCGCAGCACGAGCGGCACGACGCCGCGGTGGCGCACCTCGATCGGGCGGCCCGGCCGCGTGCCGGCGGCCTGGCCGAGCGCGCGCGTGAACGCTTCGGGCGAGGCCTCGAGGAGCTCGCGCGCGCGTCCGGGCGCGCACGTCCACACCACGGCGTAGCCGCCCGCGCAGGGCAGCATCGCCAGCGGGCCCTCGGGCGTGAATCGTTCGAACGCGGCCTCGGCGGCCGACGGCTCGGTGCGCACCCACGCGACGAGGGCGTCCTGCGCATAGCGCTTCTCGCGCGCCTGGGGCGCCGCGCCCTCCGCGTGCACCACCAGCCGCGCCGGCGGCGGCGCGTCGACCCGCGCGCAGACGTTCTCGCGCGCCAGCGCGGCGACGAGCGCCGAGTACTCGGTGACATAGCCGAGCGCCGGCACGCCGGCGTCGCGCGCATCGAGGCGCACGGCCCCGAAGCCGCCCTGCTGGGTGACGTGGATCGAGGCGATGGGCGCCAGCGCGGTGAGCGGCCACACCCCCAGGCGCTCGAGGATCAGGCGGCTGGCATAGGACAGCGCGAGGGGCCGAAACGCGCTCGGCGCGTCGTGCCCGAGGAGCGCGACCCGCAGCCGGCTGCGGCGCAGAGCGAGGGCCAGCGCGCAGCCGACGGGGCCCGCGCCGCGCACCAGAACGTCAATCGCGCCCGCGTGCATCGCGCATCAGCGCTTCCACCTCCGCCGCGCCCTTGGGCGCCTCGGCGGTGAGCACCTCGCAGCCCGAGGGGGTGACCAGCACGTCGTCTTCGATGCGCACGCCGATATCGGCGAGCGCCGCAGGCACGTTGTCGTCGGCGCGGATGTACAGCCCGGGCTCGACGGTCAGCGTCATCCCCGGCTCGAGAGGTCGCCAGCTCGCGCCGCGCTTGTACTCGCCCGCATCGTGCACGTCCAGGCCCAGCCAGTGCCCGGTGCGGTGCATGTAGAAGCGCTTGTAGGTCTCCTTCTCCAGCACTTCCTCGAGGCTGCCGCGCAGGAGCTTGAGGTCGATCATGCCTTGCGCGAGGACCCGTACGGCAGCCTCGTGCGGCTCGTTCCAGGCGCTCCCGGGGCGCACGCGCTGCAGCGCGGCGGCCTGCGCGGCGAGCACGAGGTCGTAGACCTCGCGCTGGGCGGCAGTGAAGCGGCCGTTGACCGGAAACGTGCGCGTGATGTCGGAGGCATAGCCGTCCAGCTCGCAGCCGGCGTCGATCAGCAGGAGATCGCCGTCGCGAAGGCGCGCATCGTTGAACACGTAGTGAAGCACGCAGCTGTTCGGGCCGCCCGCGACGATGGGCGGATAGGCCGGGTATTGCGCACCGCTGCGCCGGAACTCGTGCAGCAGCTCGGCTTCGACCTCGTACTCGTAGCGCCCGGGGCGCGTGGCCTGCATGGCGCGCCGATGCGCCGCGGCGGCGATGCGCGCCGCGCGCCGCAGGAGCGCGGTCTCCTGCTCGTCCTTGATCAGGCGCAGCTCGTCGAGCGGCGTGCGCACGTCCTCGACGCGCGCGGGCGCGCGGATGCCGGCGCGGCTCCTCGCGCGCACCGCGTTCAGCCAGCGCATGGCGCGCGCGTCCCACTCGGCGTCGGCCCCCAGCGGGTAGTGCAGGGCCGGCTGGTTCTCGAGCAGCGCGCCGAGCTTCTCGTCGAGCGCCGCGATGGGGTGTGCCTCGTCGAAGCCGAAGCGCTCGCGCGCCGCCTCGGGGCCGTGGCGAAAGCCGTCCCAGATCTCGCGCTCCTCGTTGCGCTCGCGGCAAAAAAGCAGCGCGCGCGGGGCGTCGCCCGCGAGCAGCACCAGCACGGCCTCCGGCTCGGTGAAGCCGGTGAGGTAGTAGAAGTGGCTGTCGAAGCGGTACGGGAAGTGCGTGTCGCGGTTGCGGGTGCGCTCCGGCGCCGTCGGGATCACGGCAAGGCCTTCGCCGAGGGCGCGCGCGAGGCGCCGCCGGCGCTCGACGTAGTGGGCGATTCCTTCGATGGGCTTCATTTCGATCCGAGTTGCGCTTCCAGTTCCGCCAGCCGCTCGGCGGTGCCGACGTCATGCCACCGGCCGCGATGCACCGCGCCGGTGGCAAGGCCGCGCTCGGCCGCGGCGCGCAGCAGCGGCGCGAGCGGCGCCCTGTCGCCCGGGCGCACCGGCGCTACGAGCGCCGGCGAGAGCACCGCGATGCCCGCATAAGTGTAGCGCGCGCCGGCGCCGTTGCCGACGAGGCCCGTGGCCTCGAGGGAGAAATCGCCCTCCGGGCGATGCGCCGGGTTGGCCACGAGCACGAGGTGCACGAGCCGCGCGCCGAGCGCCGTCGCGAGCAGGGGCCGAAAATCGATGTCGCAGTACACGTCCGCGTTCACGAGCAGAAACGGCGCCTCGCCGAGCAGCGCTCGCGCCTGTGCGATGCCGCCGGCGGTCTCGAGCGGAACCGCCTCGCGCGAATAGGACAGCCGCAGCCCGTAGCGCGCGCCGTCGCCGAGGCCCTCGACGATGCGCTCGGCCAGGTGCGACACGTTCACGACCGCCTCGCGGCAGCCGGCGGCGGCGAGGCGCTCCAGGTGCCACGCGATGAGCGGCTTGCCGCCCACCGGGACCATCGCCTTGGGCACGCGCTCGGTGAGCGGCCGCAGGCGCTCGCCGCGCCCGGCCGCGAGAATCATGGCGCGCATTGCAGCTCGTCGAGCAGCCGTGCGAGCGGCGCCAGGGCGCCATAGCGCCGGGCCACCTCGCGCGCATAGCGCACGAAGCGCGGCGTGTCGGCGAGATACTTGGGCTTGCCGTCGCGGTACTGGATGCGCGCGAAGATGCCGAGCACCTTCAGGTGCCGCTGCAGCCCCATCCACTCGAAGGCGCGCCAGAACTCGCCGAAGTCGCCCTCCACCGGCAGCCCCGCCGCGCGCGCTTTCTGCCAGTAGCGCACCGTCCAGTCGAGCACCCGCTCCTCCTCCCAGCTCACGAAGGCATCGCGCAACAGCGAGACCATGTCGTAGCTCACCGGCCCGAGCACCGCGTCCTGGAAGTCGAGCACGCCCGGATTGGGCGTGGACACCATGAGGTTGCGCGGCATGTAGTCGCGGTGCACGAACACCCGCGGCTGGGCGAGCGCGCTGGCGACCAGCCGCGCGCAGACCTGCTCCAGCGCCTGCGCTTGCGCCGGCGACAACGCCCGCCCGAGGTGCCGCGCCACGTACCAGTCGGGGAAGAGCTGCAGCTCGCGCCGCAGCAGCGCTTCGTCATACGGCGGCAGCGCGCCCGGCCGCGTGGCGAGCTGCCAGCGGATGAGCGCGTCGGTGGCCTCGGCAAACAGCGCGTCGGCGTTCTCCGGCGTAAGGCGCTCGAGGTAGGTGGTGCGCCCCAGGTCGGACAGGAGGAGGAAGCCGCGCTCCAGGTCCTGCGCCTGCACGCTCGGCGCATGCACGCCGGCTTCGCGCAGCAGCGCCGCGACATGAATGAAGGGCCGGCAGTCCTCCTTGTCCGGGGGCGCGTCCATGGCCACGAAGCTTCCCCCGTCCGCGAGCGTGGCGCGGAAGTAGCGGCGGAAGCTTGCATCTTCGGAAGCGGGAGTGAGGCTGAAGGGTGCGCCGCGCAGCTCGGCCGCGATCCAGCGCTCCAGCGCATCGCGGCGAAGGTCGCCGTGTATCATTGAAAATTCTAACATCAACGAAAACGCGTCCCGCGCTCCATGCTTCACCGCCTTGCGGCTCTGGCGATGTGCCTCGCGCTGCCGGCGGTGCAGGCGCAGACGCCGGAGGCGCAGCCGCCCGAGCCGACGCGCATCGAGGCCGACGAGATCGAAGGTGTCGGCGATCTCGAGGTCACCGCGCGCGGCCAGGCCGAGATCCAGCGCGGCGACCTCACGCTCTTCGGCGAGGAGCTGCGCTACAACGAGGAGCTCGGCCTCGTCCAGGGCGAAAGCGGCGTCCGGCTCCAGGCCGGGCCCGACCGGTTCTCCGGCGAGCGGATGCACTACAACACCTTCGACGATACCGGCGTGGTCGAGCGGCCGTCGTTCCTCCTGCAGCGAGAGCGCCTCGCGCGCGGCGGCGCCACGCGCCTGGAGATCCTCGGCCCGAACCACTACCGGCTCACCGATGCGCGCTTCACCACCTGCCAGCCCGGCCAGGACGACTGGTGGCTGGAGGCGCGCGAGCTCGAGCTCGACTACGAGAACGACGAGGGCACCGCGGCGCGACCGCGCCTGCGGTTCTTCGACGTGCCGATCCTCGCCTTTCCGGTGGCGAGCTTTCCACTGGAGAACCGGCGCCGCAGCGGCGTCCTCATGCCGTATTACTCGCAGACCACCAACCGCGGGCTCGAGATGGGCCTGCCGTTCTACTGGAACATCGCCCCCGAACGCGACCTCACCCTTACCCCGGTGTTCATGGCGAGGCGCGGCGCGCAGCTGAAGAGCCATGGCCGCTACCTCGACCGCAACTACGACGGCGAGCTGCGGCTGGAGGTGCTTCCCGAGGACCGGCTCACCGGCGAGTCGCGCCAGGGCATCTCGCTGCTCCACAGCCATCGCTTCCTGCCCGGGCTCACCGGCCAGCTCGACTACAACCGCGTCTCCGACGATCGCTACTTCGTCGACCTCGCGAGCCAGGTGCGCCAGGTCTCCATCGGCAACCTGCCGCAGGACGGCCATCTCACCTACAGCGGCCGCGCCGGCTGGGTGCCCTACACGGCGCAGGCGCGGGTGCAGCGCTTCCAGACCCTGCAGGATCCGCTCGCGCCGATCACGCCGCCGTATCACCGCACGCCGCAGCTCACGCTGTCTTCGACCCTGTACGAGCTCGGCGGCATCGCGGACGCGACGGTTCCGGCCGAGTACGTCAACTTCACCCATGCCACCCTGATGCAGGGCACTCGCGTGGCGCTCAACCCGGTTGTTGCCGCGCCGATGCTCGCGCCCGGGGGGTTCGTGACGCCGCGGGTGGGGCTGCGCCACGTCAGCTATGACCTGGAGCGCACGCCGCCCGGCCAGCCGGAGCGCCCGGCGGTGCAGATTCCATGGCTCAGCGCGGACGCCGGCCTCGTGTTCGAGCGCGACGCGCGCTTCTTCGGCACCTCGCTCACGCAGACGCTGGAGCCGCGCCTGTTCTACGTCTACGTGCCCTACCGCAACCAGGACCACATCCCGGTGTTCGACACCGCCCTGGCGGAGTTCAACTTTCCCCAGCTGTTCACCGAGAACCGCTTCACCGGCGGGGACCGGTTCGGCGACGCCAACCAGGCGACCGCCGCGATCACCTCGCGCTTCCTGCAGCCGAACGGCCTGGAGGCCTTTCGCGCCACCATCGGCCAGCGCTTCTACTTCCGCGAGGAGCGCGTGGGGCTCACGCCCACCACGCCGCTGCGAACCTCGCTCGAGTCCGACGTGCTCGGCTCGGTGGGGGGGCGCCTTTTCCAGTACTGGCTGTTCGATGCCACCGCCCAATACAGCCGGCTGCAGCAGCGCGCCGAGCGCTACACCATGGCGCTGCGCTACACGCCCCGGCCGACCCAGGTGCTCAACCTGAGCTACCGGTTCAACCGCGGCCTCATCCGGCAGGTCGACGTCTCGGGACAGTGGCCGGTGGCGCCGGGGTGGTATGCCATCGGGCGCTACAATTATTCCTTCCTCGACGGCCGCCTGCTCGAAGGGCTGGGCGGATTCGAGTACAACGCCGGCTGCTGGGTGGTGCGCGCCGTGGTGCAGCGGGTCCAGGCCGCGGCGCAGGTGGCCGCCACCGGCTTCTTCCTGCAGCTGGAATTCACCGGCGTGGGCCAGATCGGGACCAGCGATGTGGTCGGTCTGCTCTCGCGGAACGTTCCCGGCTATGCGGTGACCAATCCGAGGGACGCGGCGCTGGCGCCGCCGGGGACGCAGCGGCCACTGCCGTTCCAGCCGGTGTTCTGAGGACAGGGGTGATGCACGTGAATCTGAAGTGGCTACTGGTCGCGCTGCTGCTGCCGCTCGGCGCCGCGGCGCAGAAGGCGGTGCTCGTCGACCGCATCGTCGCGGTGGTGAACAAGGAAGTCATCACCCAGACCGAGCTGGAGGCGGCGGTCGCGAACGCCGAGCGCCAGCTGCGCCGGCAGGGCACGTCGCTGCCCGAGCGCCCGGTGCTCGAGCGCCAGCTGCTCGAGCGGATGATCCTCGACAAGGCGCAGCTGCAGGCGGCGCGCGACGCCGGCATCCGGGTCGACGAGCTGCAGCTCGACCGCGCCGTGCAGCGCGTCGCCGAGAACAACAACCTGACGCTGGCCGAGTTCCGGCGGGCCTTGGAGCGCGACCAGATCCCTTTCGACGCCTGGCGCGAGGACCTGCGCGAGCAGATCATGCTTTCGCGGCTGCGCGAGCGCGAGGTCGAGGAGAAGGTCCAGGTGAGCGACAGCGAGATCGAGCTCTTCCTCGAGGAGATGAAAGGGCAGTCCGAGCGCGCCGAATACAACGTCGCGCACGTGCTGGTGCGCATTCCCGAGCAGGCGAGCCCGGAGCGCATCGAGCAGGCGCGCGCGCGCGCGCAGAAGGCGATGGCCGAGGCACGCGCCGGGATCGATTTCGCAGCGGTTGCCGCGAGCTACTCCGACGCCCCCGACGCGCTGCAGGGCGGCGCACTCGGCTGGCGCACCCACGAGCGGCTGCCGGAGCTGTTCGCGGCGGCGCTCGGGCGCATGCAGCCCGGCGAGGTGAGCGAGCTCTTGCGCAGCCCTGCGGGCTTCCACGTGCTGAAGCTGCTCGAGCGGCGCGAGGCGGGCGCGGGGCCGGCCGTCACGCAGACGCGGGCGCGCCACATCCTCGTGCGAACGAGCGAGGTGGTTTCGGAAGCCGAGGCGCGCCGGCGCCTTGCCGACCTGCGCCAGCGCATCGTGCAGGGCGGGGCGGATTTCGCGCAGCTCGCGCGGGTGCACTCCGACGACGCGGGCACGGCCGGACGCGGCGGCGAGTTCGACTGGCTCTATCCCGGCGATACCGTTCCGGACTTCGAGCGCGCGCTGGCCGAGCTCGCCCCCGGCGAGATCAGCCAGCCGGTGCGCACGCCCTTCGGCTATCACCTCATCCAAGTGCTGGAGCGGCGCGCCTCCGACGTGAGTCCCGAGCGGCGCCGGCAGCAGGCGCGCCAGGCGCTGCGCGAGCGCAAGGCCGACGAGGCGTATCAGGAGTGGCTGCGCCTGCTGCGCGACCGTGCTTACGTCGAGCTGCGGCTGGAGGAGCGATAACGGCGCGTCCGCTCATCGCGGTCACCTCGGGCGAGCCCGCCGGCATCGGGCCGGAGCTTTGCCGGCGCCTGGCCGGTGAGCGCTTCGACGCGCCGTTGGTGATGATCGGGGATCGCGCGCTGCTCGAAGGCGTGCCGCGCGTCGAGCATGTGGCGCTGGAGGCCCCGCACGTGCCGGGACGGCTCGATCCGCGCAACGCCCGCTACGTGGTGCGGACGCTCGAGCGGGCCGTGGACGGCTGCCTCGCGGGGAAGTACGCCGCCATGGTGACCGCGCCGGTGCAGAAAAGCGTGCTCAACGACGCCGGCATCGCCTTCACCGGCCACACCGAGTTCCTGGCCGAGCGCGCCCGCGCCGGCCACGTGGTGATGATGCTCGTCGGCGGCGGGCTGCGCGTCGCGCTCGCGACGACCCATCTCGCGCTGAGCGAGGTGCCGCGCGCCATCTCGCGCGCCGGGGTGCTGCGCTGCCTTCAGGTGCTCGACGGCGATCTGCGCTCGCGGTTTCGCCTCGCCCGGCCGCGCATCCTCGTTGCCGGGCTGAACCCGCACAGCGGCGAGTC
This sequence comes from Burkholderiales bacterium, assembly GCA_035540415.1. Classification (GTDB taxonomy): domain Bacteria; phylum Pseudomonadota; class Gammaproteobacteria; order Burkholderiales; family SG8-39; genus SCGC-AG-212-J23. Next base: position 7,802 of record DATLGR010000359.1, read on the forward strand.
GGGGCACCTGGGCACCGAGGACCGCGACCGCATCGAGCCGGCGATCCGCGACGCCGCGGCGCTCGGGATCGACGCGGCCGGTCCGCTGCCGGCGGATACGCTGTTCGTGCCCGAGCGCCTGCGCCATGCCGACGCCGTCCTGGCGATGTACCACGACCAGGGCCTGCCGGTGCTCAAGTACGCGAGCTTCGGGCGCGGCGTGAACGTCACGCTGGGCCTGCCGTTCGTGCGCACGTCGGTCGATCACGGCACGGCGCTCGACCTCGCCGGCACCGGGCGCGCGGACGCCGGCAGCCTGATCGAAGCCGTGAAGCTCGCCATTGAGCTCGCATCGTCCGCGTAAGCGGTTCGGCCAGCACTTCCTGCACGACCCGGGGGTGCTCGGGCGCCTGGTGCAGGCGATCGACCCGCGCCCGGGCGAGCCGATCGTCGAGATCGGCCCGGGCGAGGGCGCGCTGACCGCCCCGCTGCTCGCGAAGGCCGGGGCGCTCGAAGCGATCGAGCTCGACCGCGATCTTGTCCGCGCGCTCGCCGCCCGTTTTCCCGGGTTGAAGCTGCACTGCGCCGATGCCCTCGAGTTCGACTTCGGCCGCTTCGCGCCGGGCGTGCGCATCGTCGGCAACCTGCCCTACAACATCTCCACGCCGCTGCTGTTTCACCTCGCCCGGTACGCCGATCGCATGCGCGACCTTCACTTCATGCTGCAGAAGGAGGTCGTGGAGCGCATGGTGGCCGCGCCCTCCACGGCGCCCTACGGGCGCCTCTCGGTCGCGCTGCAGGCGCGCTTCCGGATGGAGAAGCTCTTCAGCGTGTCGCCGGGCGCCTTCCGCCCGCCGCCGAAGGTGGACTCCGCGGTGGTCCGCCTGGTGCCGCTCGCCGTGCCGCTCGCGGTCAGCGACGCGCTGCTGCGCCAGGCGTTCTCCGCGCGGCGCAAGACGCTGCGCCGCGCGCTTCCCGGCATCGATGTGGCGCGGCTGGGGATCGACCCGGGCCTGCGCCCGGAGAACCTTTCGCCGCAGGACTATGCCCGGCTCTCGATGAACTCGATCTTGTAGCCGTCGGGATCTTCGACGAAGGCGATCACCGAAGTCCCGCCCTTCACCGGGCCGGGCTCGCGCGTGACCTTGCCGCCGCGCCGACGCACCGCGTCGCAAGCCGCGGTCACGTCGGGCACGCCGATCGCGATGTGGCCGAAGGCCGAGCCGAGCTCGTAGCGCTCGACGCCGTAGTTGTACGTGAGCTCGAGCACCGCGGCCCGTTCCTCGGCGTCGTAGCCGACGAAGGCGAGCGCGTACTTCTGCTCGGGTCGGTCGGTCGTGCGCAGCAGCTTCATGCCGAGCGCGCCGGTATAGAACTCGATGGACCGCCGCAGGTCGCCGACGCGAAGCATGGTGTGCAGGATTCTCATGGCTGGCCTTGAATGATGGGGAGCGAGGCGCCGGCGAGCTCGAGCCGGTGGCGCGCGTCGCGCCAGTCCGGGTACAGGCCCGCGAGCACGTTCCAGAACCGCTTGGAATGGTTCAGCTCCACGAGGTGCGCCACCTCGTGGGCGACGACGTAGTCGGCGAGCCGCGGCTCCAGGTGCACCAGCCGCCAGCTCAGGCGAATGCAGCCGCCTTCCGTGCAGGCGCCCCACTGGGTGCGCGCGTTGGACAGCGACACCGAGCGGGGGGTCACGGCGAGCCGCGCCGCGAAGTGCGCCGCGCGCGGCGCGAGCGCAACCAGCGCCTGCGCCTTCAGCCAGGCGATGAGCACTCTTGCGGCGCGCTCGCGCGCAGGCGCGCTGAGGAGCAGGCGCTCCGGATGGCGTTGCACGGCGCGCCGGCCGCTGCGCACTTCGAGCGTGACGGGCTGCCCGAACAAGGGGAGCGACTCGCCGCTTTCGCCGCGCAGCACCGCCGGCGGCGGCACGCGCGACCACTCCTCCAGCTTGGCGACGATCCAGCGTTCCTTGAGGCGCAGAAACGCTTCCACTTCACGCCAGGGCGCGCGCAGCGGGGCCGCCACGGTGAGCCCGCTGGCGTCGACGCTGATGCCGATGGTGCGACGGCGGCGGCGCGCGAAGCGGTATTCGATCCAGCGCCCGCCGAGGTCGATCAGGAGAGCGCCTTCTGCTGTTCTTCGATCCATGTTTCGGCGAGGGCGATGAGCGTCTTGGGATCCCGGCGGGCCGATTCGATGGGCGGGCCGATGCGCACCGTCACGGTCCCCGGGCGCTTCACGAAGGCGTTGCGCGGCCACAGGCGGCCGGCGTTGTGCGCCACCGGCACGATGGGGGCGCCGCTCGCGGCGGCGAGCCAGGCGCCGCCGAGCTGATAGGGGCGCCGCTCGCCGGGGGCGACGCGGGTGCCTTCGGGGAACACCACCACCCAGAAGCCCTGCGCCAGGCGCTCGCGCCCGCGGCGCGCCAGGCTGCGCAGCGCGGCCGCGCCGCGCGAGCGGTCGATGGCAATCGGGCTCATGAGGGCGAGCCCCCAGCCGAAGAACGGGATCCACAGGAGCTCGCGCTTGAGCACGTGCACCTGGGGCGGGAAGATCTTCTGGAAGGCGAGCGTTTCCCAGGCCGACTGGTGCTTCGACAGGATGACGGCCGGGCACGCGGGCAGGTGCTCGCGCCCTTCCACGCGCCAGTTGATGCCCACGATGACGCGGGCAAGCAGCACCACCAGCCGCGACCATCCCGAGATGATGCGGTAGCGCGCGAGGCGCGGCAGCGGGAACGTTGCGAGCGCGACGAGCGCGTAGGGGGGCGTGACGAGGACGAGCGCCGCCGCGAACAGGGCCGATCGCAGCCAGGTCATGGGGCGAGATGACGGGCGAAGGCGCCGAGGTTCTCGAACACCGCCGTGCCGGGCGGAAGGCCGCCTTCGGCTTGCGTGCGGCGGCCGCGCCCGGTCAGCACCAGCACCGGCCGGGCGCCGGCGGCGGCCGCCGCCTGCACGTCGCGCAGCGCGTCGCCCGCCATGTAGGTGTCGGCGAGCGCGACATTGAAGCGCCGTGCCACCTCCAGCAGCATGCCGGGCTGCGGCTTGCGGCAGGCGCACGCCGAGTCGGCCGCGTGCGGGCAGAAGAAGAACGCGTCGATGCGGCCGCCGGCCTGGGCCACCGCCTTTTGCAGCGTATCGTGGATCGCGATGAGGGTGGCGGTATCGAACAGGCCGCGCGCGATGCCCGACTGGTTGGTGGCCACCACGATCCGGTAGCCTGCCTGGGTGAGCCGCGCGATGCCTTCGAGGCTGCCGCCGATCGGGCGCCACTCCTTGGGCGACTTGATGTAGTGGTCGCTGTCGTGGTTGATCGTGCCGTCGCGATCGAGGATGACCAGCTTCATGCGGCGAGCTTGGAGAGGTCTGCGATCCGGTTCATCGTGCCGTGCAGCGTGCCGAGGAAGCCGATGCGGTTGTCCCGCACCCTCGGATCCTTGTCCATGACCATGACCTTGTCGAAGAAGGCGTCCACCGGCTCCTTCAGCGCCGCCAGCGCCTTCAGCGCCTCGGTGTAGCGCAGGCTGTCGTAGGCGGCCTCGACCTCGGGCTGCAGGCGGCCGAAGCGGCTGGCGAGCGCGCGCTCCTCGGGCAGCGCCAGCAGCGCGGCATCGAACCCGACGCGCACCGTTCCGGCCTGCTTCAGGATGTTGCCGATGCGCTTGTTGGCCGCGGCGAGGCTCTGCGCTTCGGGCAGCGCGGCGAAGGCGCGCACCGCCTCGAGCTGCCGCGGCACGCGGTCCAGGCGTCCGGGGCGCAGCGAAAGCACCGCGTCCACCTCGCTCGCGCTGTAGCCGCGCTCGAGGAAATAGCCGCGCGCGCGCTCATAGACGAAACTCTCCAGCGCCGTGTCGCTCAGGTACGGGCGCAGATCGAGCGGCAGCGCGCGCTCGGCGAGGATTCGCACGACCCCGAGCGCAGCGCGGCGCAGGCCGAACGGGTCCTTGTCGCCGGTGGGGGCCTGGCCGATGCCGAACAGGCCGGCGAGGGCCTCGAGCTTGTCGGCGAGCGCCACCGCGCAGGATACGGGGTCCTCCGGCAGGCGGTCGCCCGCGAACCTCGGCCGGTAGTGCGCCTCGATGGCGTCGGCGACCTCGGGCGGCTCGCCGTCGTGCCGGGCGTAGTAGCGGCCCATGATGCCTTGCAGCTCCGGGAACTCGCCCACCATGGCGCTCAGCAGGTCGGCCTTCGCGAGCCACGCCGCGCGCTCGGCGAGCAGCGGATCGGCGCCGAGCTCGCGGGCGATCCTGCCCGCGGCGAGCTGCAGGCGTTGCACACGCTCGAGCTGGCTGCCGAGCTTGCCGTGGTAGACGACGCCCGCGAGCTGCGGCACGCGCGCCTCCAGGCGTGTGCGGCGGTCCTGCTCGTAGAAGAAGCGCGCATCCTCCAGCCGCGGCCGGATGACGCGCTCATTGCCGCCGACGATCGCTTGCGGATCCTCCACCCGCAGGTTCGACACGATCAGGAACCTGGGCTGCAGGCGGCCGCCCGCATCGAACAGCGGGAAGTACTTCTGGTTCTGCTGCATCGTGAGGATCAGGCACTCGGGCGGCACCTGCAGGAAGGCCGGATCGAATCGGCCGGCGTAGACCGTGGGGTGCTCGACCAGCGCGGTCACCTCCTCGAGCAGCGCGGCGTGCTCGCCGAGCGCCGCCTGCTCCCGCGCGGCGGCCGCGGCGAGCTGGCGTGCGATCTCGGCGCGCCGCGCCGCGAAGTCCGCGATCACCATGCCCTCCTCCACGAGGCGCCGCTCGTACTCGTCGGCGTGCGCCAGCCGGATCGCGCCGGCGCCCATGAAGCGGTGTCCGCGCGTCTCGGCGCGCGACGCCACGCCGAGCACCGTGCCCGGAACGCAGCGCTCGCCGTGGAGCAGGACCAGCCCGTGGACCGGCCGCACGAACTGCGCGTCGCCCGCGCCCCAGCGCATGAGCTTGGGAATCGGCAGCCCCTTGAGGGATTGCTCGACGATGCCGGCGAGGACTTCGTCGAGCCGCGCGCCCTTGACGGTGACGCGCGCGACGAAGATTTCGCCCTTGGGCGTGGCGCGACGCTCGAGGCGATCGGGCGCCACGCCGGCCTTGCGGGCAAAGCCTGCCACCGCCTGCTCGGGGGCCCGGGTGGACGGGCCGGTGAGCTCGGTTTCGCGCTCGGGCGCCGCCGCGGACACCGCGGGCAGCCACAGCGCGAGACGCCGGGGCGTGGCGAACGCGCGCCCGCCCGGGGTGCGGGCGAGCCCCGCTTTCGCCAGCTCGGCCGCCACGCCCTGGAGAAGCGCCTGCGACAGCGCGTGCAGCGATTTCGGCGGCAGCTCCTCGGTGAGCAGCTCGACCAGCAGGTTCTCGCCCACTAGGCCGCCCGCCTCAGCAGCGGAAAGCCCAGGCGCTCGCGCGACTCGAAATAGGCCTGCGCCACCGCGCGCGCCAGCGCGCGCACGCGCGCGATGTACGCGGCGCGCTCGGTGACGGAGATGGCGCCGCGGGCATCGAGCAGGTTGAAGGTGTGCGAGCACTTCATCACCATCTCGTAGGCGGGCAGCACGCACTGCGCCTCGATCAGGCGCCGGGCCTCGCCCTCGTACTCGGCGAAATGCCGGAACAGCAGCTGCGCATCGGAGAGCTCGAAGTTGTAGCGTGACTGCTCCACCTCGTTCTGCCGGTAGACGTCGCCGTAGGTGACGCCCGGCGCCCACACGAGGTCGTAGACGCTCTCCTTGCCCTGCAGGTACATCGCCAGGCGCTCCAGCCCGTAGGTGATCTCGCCGAGCACGGGGCGGCACGCGAGGCTGCCGACTTCCTGGAAGTAGGTGAACTGGGTCACTTCCATGCCGTCCAGCCAGACTTCCCAGCCCAGGCCCCAGGCGCCCAGGGTCGGGGATTCCCAGTCGTCCTCGACGAAGCGGATGTCGTGCCGGCGCGGGTCGACGCCCAGGTGCTCGAGCGAGGCGAGGTAACGCTCCTGGATATCGGGCGGCGAGGGCTTGAGGACGACCTGGTACTGATAGTAATGCTGCAGGCGGTTCGGATTCTCGCCGTAGCGGCCGTCTTTCGGGCGGCGTGAGGGCTGCACATAAGCCGCATTCCACGGCTCCGGCCCGATCGCACGCAGGAACGTCGCGGTGTGGAAGGTGCCGGCGCCGACCTCCAGGTCGTAGGGCTGCAGCAGCACGCAGCCCTGGCGGTCCCAGAATGCATTGAGCTGCGCGATGAGCTGCTGGAACGTCGGCATGGAGGAGGGCGATTCTACCGGCTGGCCCGCACGCGCGCGAAGGCGAGCGCGATGGCGAGCGTGGCGAGCGACAGGATGAGCACCGGCCAGTCGCGAAGGCGCACATACGGCGTGATCCCGGTGTAGCCCTGCGCGTCGATCTCGAGGCGCCCCTCGGTGAACTGCGGCAGCCGCGCGAGCACGCGCCCGTCGCGGTCGATCGCGGCGGTGATGCCGGTGTTGACGGCGGCGAGATGCATGCGCCCGGTTTCGATGGCGCGCAGCCGGCCGATCTGCAGATGCTGCGCGGGCGCGAGCGAGTCGCCGAACCAGGCGACGTTCGAGACGTTGACGAGCAGCGTCGCCGGCGCCGCGCGGGCGGCGATCTCGGCGCCGAACGCGTCTTCGTAGCAGATGTTCACGGCCACGCGCTGACCCGCCACGGCGAGCGGCGGCTGCTCGAGCGAGCCGCGCGCGAAATCCGACAGCGGGATGTCGCTCACGCGCAGAAACCAGCGGAACCCCGGCGGCACGAACTCGCCGAAGGGCACGAGATGGTGCTTGTGATAAGTCTGCCGCGGCGCCGCGCCGAGCGTGACCACGCTGTTGAAGTATTCCCCCGCCGGCGTGCGGTAGGGCACCCCGACGATGAGGTCGCCGCCGTTGCGCTTGGCCGCCGCCTCGAGGCGGGCGAGGTAGGCGGGCTCCACCGCGTCGAAAAAGCGCGGGATGGCCGTCTCGGGAAAGATCACGAGCCGGGCGCGCGAGTCCTCCGTGAGGCGCGCATAGGTGTCCAGAATGCGCGCATAGCGCTCGGGCCGGAACTTGAGGTCCTGCGCAACGTTTCCCTGCAGCAGCGCGACGCTCACCGGAGCGCCGGCGGGCTGCGACCAGTCGAGGTGGCGCATTGCTTCCCCGCCGGCCAGCAGGGCAAGCAGGACCGGCGCAAAACGCCAGCGTCGCCGGAAAAGGAGCCAGCCCGTGCCGGCGGCGGCCAGGGTGAGAAAGGTGAGGCCGTAGACGCCCACGACCGGCGCATAGCCCTGCAGCGGCCAGCCTACCGCCGCGTAGCCCACCGACAGCCACGGAAATCCCGTGAGGATCCAGCCGCGCAGCCATTCGGTGAGCGTCCAGGCCGCCGGAATCAGGACGCAGGCGCGGATCCAGGCCGGCGCCGCGAAGCGCGCCTGCAGCCAGCCGGCGAGCGCCGGGAAGAGGGCCAGGAAGGCGCAAAAGAGCGCCGTGGCGAGCGCCGCCAGCGGCAGCGACATGCCGCCGAAGTTGTGCAGGCTCACGTACACCCACGACACGCCGGCGCCGAAGAGGCCCAGGCCGAACCAGTAGCCCTGCGCGAAGGCGCGCCGCGGCGTCGCGCCGATCCACCGATGCGCGAGCAGCGCGAAGGTGAACAGCGCCACGGGGAACAGGCCGAGCGGCGCGAAAGCGAGCACCGTGGCCGCGCCGGCCAGGAACGCGATCACGTCTTCGGCTTGTCGGCGAGCAGGGTATAGACGCGGCGCGCGTCGGCGCGCAGGACCTGGAAGCGCACCCCGCCGATCGCCACCGTCTCGCCGCGCTTGGGCAGGCGCCCGAGCTGCTTGATCACGAGGCCGCCGACGGTGTCGGCCGCCTCGTCGGAGAGCTCGGTGCCGAGCGCGGCATTGAAATCGACGATCTGGGTGAGCGCCTTTACGCGGTAGCGCCCGCCGGTCTCGGGCAGGATGTTGTCGGAGGCCTCGTCGAAGTCGTACTCGTCCTCGATCTCGCCCACGATCTGCTCGAGGACGTCCTCGATCGTGACCAGCCCCGCCACGCCGCCGTACTCGTCGATCACGACGGCCATGTGGTTGCGGCTGGCGCGGAACTCGCGCAGCAGGACGTTCAGCCGCTTCGCCTCGGGCACGAACACCGCCGGGCGCAGCATCTCGCGCACGTTGAAGCCCTCTTCGCCCGCGTAGTGGCGCAGCAGGTCCTTGGCGAGCAGGATGCCGATCACGTCGTCGCGATCGTGGTCGATGACCGGGAAGCGCGAGTGCGCGGTCGAGATGATCCGGGGAATGAACTTCTCGATCGGCTCGTTGATGTCGATGAAGTCGACCTGCGCGCGCGGCACCATGATGTCGCGCACCTGCATCTCGCTCACGGTGAGCGCGCCCTCGATGATGGAGAGCGCGTCGGCGTCGAGAAGGTTGCGCGAGTGGGCCGAGCGCAGGAGCTGCACCAGCTGCTCGCGGTCGCCCGGCTCCCGCATGAGCAGCATCGAGAGGCGCTCGAGCAGACTAGGTCGTGAGGGGTCGTTCATTGCGGCGGTTCATTCTACCGCGTAGGGGTCGGCGAAGCCGGCGCGCGCGAGCAGGCGCGCCTCGGCGCGCTCCATGCGCTCGGCTTCGCGCGGCCGCTGATGGTCGTAGCCGCACAGGTGCAGCAGCCCGTGCACCACGAGGTGCGCGTAGTGCGCGCCGAGCGGCTTGCCCTGCGCGCGCGCCTCGCGGCGGATCACCGGGTGGCACAGGACGATGTCGCCGCGCTGCGGTCCGTACGGAAACGACAGCACGTTGGTGGCGCGCGGCTTGCCGCGGAAGGTGCGGTTCAGGCGCCGTCCCTCGCGCTCGCCGACGATGCGCAGCGTCACCTCCGCGGGGCGCAGCGCCGCCCAGCGCCGAAGCCGCGCCGCGCTCGGCACCCCGCGCCGCGGCACCGCGTACTGCACCGTCACCTTATTCCTCGGGCGGGTGGCGGTCGTAGGCATCGATGATGCGCGCCACCAGCGGGTGGCGCACCACGTCCTGGGCGCCGAACTCGGTGAACGCGATGCCGCGCACGCCGGCGAGAATGCGGCGCGCCTCGATCAGCCCGCTCTTCTGGCCGCGCGCGAGGTCGATCTGCGTGACATCGCCGTTGACCACCGCCTTGGCGCCGAAGCCGATCCGGGTGAGGAACATCTTCATCTGCTCGGGCGTGGTGTTCTGCGCCTCGTCCAGGATGATGAAGGCGTGATTCAGGGTGCGCCCGCGCATGTAGGCGAGCGGCGCGAGCTCGATGGTGCCGCGCTCGAGAAGCTTGCCGGTCTTCTCGAAGCCCATCAGGTCGTAGAGCGCGTCGTACAGCGGCCGCAGGTAGGGATCGACCTTCTGCGCGAGATCGCCCGGCAGGAAGCCCAGGCGCTCGCCGGCCTCGACGGCCGGCCGCACGAGCACGATGCGCTTCACCTTGTCGCGCTCGAGCGCATCGACGGCGCAGGCCACCGCGAGGTAGGTCTTGCCGGTGCCGGCCGGGCCGATGCCGAAGGTGCAGTCGTGCGCGAGGATGTTCTCGATGTACTGCACCTGGTGCGGCGTGCGGCCGTGCAGGTCGCTGCGCCGGGTGAGCAGCGGCGGCGTCTCGCCGCCGCGCGGGCGGCCGCCGTGCATGAGCTCGGTCAGCCCCAGCTGCACGTCGTCGAGGGTCAGGTCGCCGGAGGCCCGGTCGTAGAAGTGCTCGAGCGCCTGCGCGGCGCGCTGCGCCTGCTCGCCGCGCACGGTGAAGCGCGCGCCGCGCCGGGCGATGCTCACCTCGAGCGCTGTTTCGATCTCGCGGAGGTTCTCGTCGAGCGCCCCGCACAGCCGCGCGAGGCGCTGGTTGTCGACGGGGTCGAGCCGGACTTCGACCGCCTTACCGGCCATTCAGGAGCTCGCCGCGCAGGCTGTGCGGCGCGGCCTCGGTGATGCGCACGTTCACGTAACTGTTAATGAGTGCCTCGGCGCCGGGAAAGTTCACCACGCGGTTGTTGGCGGTGCGCGCCGCCAGCTCGTCGGCGCGCCGCCGCGACGGCCCCTCGACGAGCACCCGCTGGACCGATCCCACCATCGCCTCGCTCAGCGCGCGCGCCTGCGCATCGAGCAGGCCCTGCAGGCGCTGCAGGCGGGCCGATTTCTCCGCCGCCGGGGTGTCGTCGGACAACTCCGCCGCGGGCGTCCCCGGCCGCGGACTGTAGAGGAAGCAGTACGAGCCGTCGAAGCCGAGCTCCCGGGCGAGCGCGAGCGTCGCTTCGAAATCGGCCGCCGTCTCGCCGGGAAACCCGACGATGAAGTCGGCTGTGAGGCTGAGGCCGGGTCGCGCCTTGCGCAGGCGCCGCGCGATCGAGCGGTACTCGAGCGCCGTATAGCCGCGCTTCATCGCCGCGAGCACGCGGTCGGCGCCCGACTGCACCGGCAGGTGCACGTGCGGGGCGAGCTTGTCGAGCTCGGCGTGCGCGTCGATGAGCCGCTGCGTGAACTCGCGCGGATGCGACGTCGTGTAACGGATGCGCTCGAGCCCGTCGATCTCGCACACGTACCGCAGCAGCTCCGCGAAATCGGCGGGCTCGCCGGCGATGGGGCCGCGCCAGGCGTTCACGTTCTGCCCGAGCAGCGTCGCTTCCTTCACGCCCTGCCCGGCGAGCGCGGCCAGCTCGGCCACGATGTCCTCGAAGGGGCGCGAGACTTCCTCGCCGCGCGTATAGGGCACGACGCAGAAGCTGCAATACTTGCTGCAGCCTTCCATGATGGAGACGAAGGCCCTCGCGCCCTCGGCGCGCGGGGCCGGCAGCCGGTCGAACTTCTCGATCTCGGGAAAGCTCACGTCGACCTGCGCCCGCCCGCTGGCGCGGCGCCTTTCGAGCAGCTGCGGCAGCCGGTGCAGGGTCTGGGGCCCGAACACCACGTCAACGTACGGCGCGCGCTCGACGAGCGCGGGCCCTTCCTGGCTCGCCACGCAGCCGCCCACGGCGATCATCAGGCGCGGATTGCGCTGCTTGAGGTGGCGCACGCGGCCGAGGTCGGCGAACACCTTCTCCTGCGCCTTTTCGCGCACCGAGCAGGTGTTGAAGACGATGAGGTCCGCCTCCTCGGGCGCCTGGGCGCGCTGCAGGCCTTCGGCTTCGCGCATGAGCTCGGAGATCTTCTCCGAGTCGTACTCGTTCATCTGGCAGCCGAAGCTGCGGAGGTAGAGCTTGCCCATCAATTCCTGGCCGCTTCCTCCGGCGTCAGGATCCAGATCTGGCGCAGGTGGCCCTGCGCATCAACCAGGTAGCGCACGGCGGTTCCCGGCGGCACGGCGCTCGGCAGGACGATGCGGTTCCACGCATCGCGGATCTGCGCCCCGGGGGCGAGGCGCCGCGCCTCTCCGTCGATCTCCACCGTCATGTCGTGCACGTGGCGCAGCTGCCCCCGCCTTGCCTCTTCGGGAATGGTGCGCAGCTGCGCCAGCGCCGCCGCGCAGGCGCCGGCTGCCACTAGCGCAATCAGGGTTCGTGCAAGACGCATGGCGGCGATTCTACGACGGGGGGAAAAATGGTGGCGAATCAGGGACTCGAACCCCGGACACACGGATTATGATTCCGCTGCTCTAACCAGCTGAGCTAATTCGCCACGGACTGCAGACCTGCCGAAGCTCGCATTATACCGGTGGACCATGATCTGATTGTTGTGGGGGGCGGTCCGGTGGGCCTGAGCCTCGCGCGCGCCGTGCAGGGCCTGTCCGTCGGACTGGTCGCGCGCGGCCGGCCGCCGCAGGGCTCGCCGAGCGCGTCCGGCGGATTCGATGCGCGGGTGTACGCCCTCACGCCGGGCAATCTCGACTTTCTGCGCGCGCTGGTGCCGCTGGCCGAGGACCGGCTCACGCCGGTGTACCGGATGATCGTTCACGGCGACGGCAATGCGCACATCGAGTTCGATGCCTACCGGGCCGGGGTCCCGGCGCTCGCATGGATCGCGGAAGACCGGATGCTGCAGGCCGCGCTGTGGCAGGACCTCCCCTCGACGCTGCACGCGGGCGAATGCGAGGCGCTTGCGATGGAGCCGCGGGTCGCGCGGCTCGCGCTGGCCGGCGGTGCGACCCTTGCCGCGAAGCTCGTCGTCGGCGCCGATGGCGCAGCATCGTTCGTCCGGCGCCACGCCGGAATCCGCGCCAGCGAGTCGTCTTACGGCCAGGCGGCGGTGGTCGCCAATTTCCACTGCACGCGCGCCCACCAGAACACCGCCTACCAGTGGTTCCAGGGCGGGCCGGTGCTCGCGCTGCTGCCGCTGCCCGGCGATCACGTCTCGATGGTGTGGTCGCTGCCGGCCGATGAGGCGCTGCGCGTGGAAGGGCTGGATGCGCCCCGGCTGTGCGAGGAGGTCCGGCGCGCGAGCGGCGGTGTGCTCGGCGAGCTCGCCCTCGTCACGCCGCAGCGGCGCTACGCGCTGCAGCGGCTCTCGGCCGAGCGCCTGGTGGCCCCGCGAGTGGCGCTCGTCGGGGACGCCGCGCACGTCATCCATCCGCTCGCGGGCCAGGGGCTCAACCTCGGCCTGCAGGACGTGCGGGTGCTGCTCCGCGTGCTGGAGGAGCGCGAGCCGGTGCGCGACCTTGGCGACTATCGGCTGCTGCGGCGCTACGAGCGAAGCCGCGCGGAGCCTATACTCGCCATGGACACCGTCGTCGATGGGCTGTACCGACTGTTCGGGGCTCCCGGCAACGCCACCGCGCGGCTGCGCAATTCTGGCTTGAACCTGACCGACCGGATGCCGGTCCTAAAGAACATTCTGATCCGACAGGCAATGAGCTGATGGGCTTGCACCGGCACCGCGCGGCGGCGCTCCTCGCCCTGCTTCTGCTCGCGCCGCTTGCCGGCGCCAACGAGGCGCAGATCCGCAAGGCGCTCGAGGGGCGGCTGGGCGGCGCTCGCATCGAAGGAATCCAGCCGGCGCCGGTGCCGGGACTGTTCGAGGTGCGCTTTCGCGGGCCGGAGGGCGTGCAGGTCATCTATACCGATGCCACCGCGAGCCACATCATCGTCGGTGCCATCTATGAGGCGCGCACGAGCCGCAATCTCACCGACGAGCGGATGCGCAAGCTCAATGCGATCCGCTTCGACTCGCTGCCGCTCGAGCTCGCGGTCAAGGTCCAGCGCGGCAACGGCAAGCGCGTCGTGGCGATGTTCACCGATCCGTATTGCCCCGCCTGCCGCCAGTTCGAGCGCGTGCTGCAGCAGATCGACCACATCACGGTGTACGTGTTCATGTATCCGGTCATCCGGCCGGAGAACGCCGACCACTCGCGGGCGGTCTGGTGCTCGCCGGACCGGGCCAAGGCGTGGCTCGAGCTCGCCGCCGCGCCGCGCGCCAAGGTGCCCGAGGCCAAGCCGGGCTGCGGCGATCCCGTCGACAAGGTGCTTGCCCTGGGGCGCTCGCTCGGCGTGAACAGCACGCCGACGCTGATCCTTGCCAACGGCGAGCGGTTGAGCGGCGGATTGCCCGCCGAGGAACTGCGCGAGCTTCTGGACAGCGCGGCGAAGCGCTAATCGGCCGCCGGCAGCGGCTCGCCGCGCGGCCAGAGCAGCCACAGGCGCCCCTGCTGGCGCATGCGGCCGGCGTGCTCGCCGGCCGTCTCGCCCGTCCCCCAGTAGAAGTCGCCGCGGATCACGCCGCGGATGGCCCCGCCCGTGTCCTGCGCGGCGAGCAGGCGCTCGAGCGGCGCCTGCGTCGTGGGATGCGTGCTCGCGAGATAGACCGGCGCGCCGAGCGGGATGAAGCGGCGATCGACCGCCAGGCTGTACTCGGCGGTGAGCGGCACGCCGAGCGAGCCGATGGGCCCGTCGCCGGGCGGCAGCGCTCGGAAAAAAACGTAGCTGGGATTGGCGTTCAGCGCCTCGACCAGCTTCTCGGGGTGGGCGCGGGCCCACGCCTTGATGCCTTGCATCGTGGCCGCCTCCACCGTGAGCTCGCCGCGCTCGACGAGATGGCGCCCGAGCGAGCGGTAGGGGTGGCCGTTCTGGTCGGCATAGCCCAGGCGCAGGCGCTCGCCGCCGGGCAGGCTGAGCTGCCCCGAGCCCTGGATCTGGAGAAAGAAAAGCTCCACCGGATCCGCGGTCCAGGCAAGGATCGGAGCGCCGAGGGCCGGGCCGCGGGATTCGATCTGGCTGCGCGAAAAATACGGCACGAGCCGCCGGCCTTCCAGCCGGCCGCGCAGGCGCAGGTGGCGCAACTCCGGGTAGGCGCCGGCGAGATCCACCACGATGAGGTCCTCGGGCACGCCGAAGACCGGATGGCGATGGCGCTCGGTCGGCTCCAGGCTGCCCTCGAGCACCGGCTCGTAGTAGCCGGTGATCAGGCCGGTGTCGTGCCCGTGCGAGGACTCGAGCGCATAGGGAGCGAACGCCGATTCGAAGAAGCGCCGCGCCGCCTGCTCATCGTCTCGCGCGAGCGCAAGCGCTTCGGTGCACGCGCGCGCAAGCGCGCCCGGGCGCGGGCAGCCCCGCAGGAAGGTCTGCAGGCTGGTGGCAAGGCCGGCGCTCGGCCATCCGGGCAGCGCGTCGAACGTTGTCGGGACATACCGCGCCCGCTCGGGCGCCGGCGGCAGAGGCGCGCAGGCGGCCGCCAGTAGAATGCCGAGGAGGAAGGCATACCGCATGTGGGTCATTTACCTCGAGATCCTGCTCGCGCTGGCGCTCGCCGTGTTCATCGTCTGGTGGACCTGGCCCAAGAAGCGCCGCGACGACGATCAGTGAAGCACGCGCGGGACCGAGAGCGTGAACTCGGGAATCGGCGCATCGAAGCGGGTACCGTCCGCCGCCACCATCTGGTAGCTGCCCTTCATGGTCCCCACCGAGGTGGCGAGCGCGGTGCCGCTCGAGTACTCGAACGACTCGCCGGGCTCCAGGCGCGGCTGCGCGCCCACCACGCCCAGGCCTCGCACCTCCTGCACCTGGCCCTCGGCGTCGGTGATGATCCAGTGCCGGCTGATGAGTTGCGCCGCCACCGTGCCGGTATTGCGCAGCGTGATGGTGTAGGCGAACACGTAGCGTCCGGCGGCCTCGTCGGACTGCTCGGGGAGGTAGCGTGTCTGCGCGCTCACCGCCACGGCATAGCGCTTCTCGTTCGTCACGCGTGCATTGTAAACTCGCTGCCCCATGGCGTTTCGCATCGCCCCGAGCCTCCTGTCGGCCGACTTCGCGCGGCTCGGTGAGGAAGCGCGGGCGGTGGTCGCCGCCGGCGCCGATCTCATCCACTTCGACGTGATGGATAACCATTACGTGCCGAACCTGACGGTGGGGCCGCTGGTGTGCGCCGCCCTTCGTCCCCACGTCGACGTGCCGCTCGACGTGCACCTGATGGTGAAGCCGGTCGACCGTCTGGTTCCGGAGTTCGCCAAGGCGGGCGCCAATCTCATCAGCTTCCATCCGGAGGCCTCCGAGCACGTCGACCGCACCCTGTCGCTCATCCGGGAGCACGGCTGCAAAGCCGGGCTGGTGTTCAACCCGGCCACGCCGCTCGCCTACCTCGACCATACGCTCGAGAAGCTCGACTTCGTGCTGCTCATGTCGGTGAACCCCGGCTTCGGCGGCCAGCAGTTCATCCCTTCGGTGCTGCCCAAGATCCGCGAGGCGCGCCGGCGCATCGATGCCGCCGGACGCCCGATCTGGCTGGAAGTCGACGGCGGGGTCAAGGCCGACAACATCGCCGACATCGCGCGGGCCGGGGCCGATACGTTCGTGGCGGGCTCGGCCATCTTCGGCGCCCGCGACTATGCCGGCGCCATCCGCGAGATGCGCGAGCGCCTCGCCATGCTATAGTCCCCGCGCCGTGCATCACGTTCTCGCACTCCGCATCTCCCTTCCCTGGCGTAGCTGGCGCCGCTGGCGCCGCTAATCCCCCCACGCGTGCCGCGCGGCCCGGCGACGCGACCGCCCTCAGGCCGCAAGGCAGTTCGAGCACCAGCGAGGTGGCAGCATCATTTACGGGGAGAGAGTCATGAAGCAGATCAGCATTGCCGAAGCCATTCAGCGCACCGTCGAGCACCGCGAGGTGTTCCATGACGAGATGCTCCACGTCATGCGCCAGATCATGCGCGGCGAGCTCACGCCGGCGCAGATCGCCGGCTTCATCATGGGGCTGCGCGTTAAGAAGGAGACCATCGGCGAGATCGCCGCGGCCGCGCAGGTGATGCGCGAGCTCGCCACGCCCGTCGAGGTGGCCGACCGGCGCCACCTGGTGGACACCTGCGGCACGGGCGGGGACTCCGCGCACACGTTCAACGTTTCGACCTGCGCCGCGGTGGTTGCCGCGGCGGCTGGCGCCAAGGTGGCCAAGCACATGGGGCGCTCGGTGTCCTCGTCCTCGGGCAGCGCCGAGGTGCTGGAAGCCCTCGGCGCCAACATCGCCATGACCCCCCAGCAGACCGGTGAGGCGATCGACCGGCTGGGGCTCGGATTCATGTTCGCGCCGGCGCATCACTCGGCCATGAAGCACGCGGCGCCGGTGCGCCGGGAGCTTGGCGTGCGCACGATCTTCAACATCCTCGGCCCGCTCACCAATCCGGCCGGCGCGCAGAACCAGCTGATGGGCGTGTTCCATCCCGATCTCGTCGGCATCCAGGTGCGGGTGCTGCAGCGCCTGGGCTCGCGGCACGTCATGACGGTCTACGGGCTGGACGGCCTCGACGAGATGTCCATTTCCGCCGAGACCATGGTCGGCGAGCTCAAGGACGGCGCCATCAACGAGTACAACGTCCATCCGTCGCATTTCGGCCTCGAGCTGTACGACCGGCGGGCGATCCAGGTCCACACGGTCGAGGAATCGAAGGAGCTCATCCTCGCGGTGCTGGGGAACCAGCCGGGGCCCGGCCACAACATCGTCGCGCTCAACGCAGGCGCCACCATCTACCTCGCCGGCAAGGCGGGCACGCTCAAGGAAGGCATCGAGCGCGCGCGCAGCGCGATTGCGAGCGGGGACGCCAAGCGCAAGCTCGACGAGTTCGTCGCCTTCAGCCGCCGCTCGAAATCGTGACCATCCTCGAGCGGATCGTCGCGGTGAAGCGCGAGGAGGTCGCGGCGGCGCGGGGCGATCTGGACGAGGCAGCGCTCGAGCGGCGCGCGGCCGCCGCGCCGCCGCCGCGCGACTTCGCCGGCGCCCTGCGGGAAAAGATCGCGCAAGGCCGGCCCGCGGTGATCGCCGAAATCAAGCGCGCCAGCCCCTCCAAAGGGCTGCTGCGGGAGGATTTCCGGCCGGCCGACATCGCGCGAAGCTACCAGGCGGGCGGCGCCGCCTGCCTCTCCGTGCTCACCGACCGGCAGTTTTTCCAGGGTGCGCCGGAGCACCTCGTCGCCGCGCGCGCGGCGTGCGCGCTGCCGGTGCTGCGAAAAGACTTCACCGTCGACCCCTACCAGGTGCTCGAGGCGCGCGCCATGGGCGCCGACTGCGTCCTCCTCATCGCGGCGTGCCTCTCCGATGCCGAGCTGCGCGCGCTCGAGGCGCGCGCCGAAGCGCTCGGCATGGCCGTGCTCGTCGAGGTGCACGACGCCGCCGAGCTCTCTCGCGCGCTCGCGCTGCGCACGCCGCTTCTGGGCATCAACAACCGCGACCTCCGCACCTTCGACACGCGCCTGGAAACGACGCTCGAGCTGCTCGGCTCGGTGCCGAAGGACCGCATCGTCATCACCGAAAGCGGCATCCTCGCCGCGGCCCATGTGCAGCGCATGCGCGCCGCCGGCGTCGAGGCGTTCCTCGTCGGTGAGGCATTCATGCGCGCCCCGGATCCCGGTGCCGCCCTGCAGACCCTGTTTGGTCTAAGTCTTTGATCGTAAAGGCCTATACTCCTCCGTCCGCCTTCAGCGCCTGTTGCAAGAATGCAACGCAAGCCCCTGTTTCGTCGCTTATTCGCCGATTTTCGTGGTGTAGCCCAATCGGCCCTAGGCACACTGGCCGCAACTTCCGCTGTTCGGGGGGTGCCCGCCGGTCACGGCGGGTAGTGCCGGAAACGGCAGCTTGCAATCAACAAACAAGGAGACGTTTTTTATGCAGAAGAAACTTCTAGCCCTCGCGGTCGCGGGCGCGCTGGCGCCGGCTGCCGTGATGGCGCAATCGACGGTCGAGATCTACGGCCGCGCCAACCTCGGTATCGACAACTACCGCGCCACGGGCGCCACCGTCCCCGGCGGCGACCTGGACTCCCGCAACCGCATCTATGACTCCGGCTCGCGCGTCGGCCTGCGCATCAACGAGGCGCTCGGTGGCGGCATGCGCGCCTTTGCGGTGATCGAGTCCGGCGTCAACATCGACGACGGTCGCAACCTTGGCCAAGGCGGCCAGGCCAACACCTCGAGCGGCATGTTCGCCTCGCGCGATTCGTATGTCGGCCTCGGCGGCGGCTGGGGCGATGTGCGCTTCGGCCGGCAGTCGATCTGGTGGTCCAACGGCGTGCTCGCCCAGACCGGTGCCAACTACATCAACACCGCGGCCGACGGCATCATCACCTCGCCGGGCCTGATGGCAGCCCCGGTCACCCGCCAGTCGAACGTCGTTTCGTACAACAGCCCGACGATGGGCGGCTTCAACGCCTCGCTGAGCTACAGCCCGGGCGCGCAGGAAGCCGGCACGACCTTCACCGGTGCAGTCGCCCGCGAATCCATCTGGGGCATCACCGGCCGCTTCACCAGCGGCGCGCTGCGTGCGCAGGCCGATTGGGCCCGCCGCGACAACTCCGGCAACGTCGACGGACGCGACAACACTGGTATGAAG
>DATLGR010000360.1:0-7345 GCA_035540415.1 Burkholderiales bacterium
CGCCAGCGGCGCGGCGCGATCCTCGCCTTCACCTCGGGCCTCGTCAACATGGGGTGGCCCGGCGCCGCCGCCTACGCGGCCTCGAAAGGCGCGCTGATCGGGCTGGTGAAGTGCGCGGCGCTCGAGCTGCGTGCGCACGGCGTGCGCGCGAACGTGCTCTCGCCCGGGCTCGTCGCCACGCCGATCTTCCTCGACGTGGCGAGCGGGGGGGAGCAGGCCATGTACCGCGACTCGGTGGGCATCTCGGCGCCGGAGGACGTGGTGCCCACCGTGCTGCACCTCATCTCGGATGCCTCGGCGAGCATGACGGGCGCCGTCATCGAACGGCGCCTCTTTCCCGCCACCCGCGAGACCGCTACTCGGGCTTGATGCCGGCGCGCTTGATGATGGCGCCGATCTTCTCGCGCTCGCGCTCGAGGAAGGCGTCGAGCGCCTCCGGCGTGCCGCCCTTGGGCACGTAGGCCATGGCGAGCATGCGCTCGCGCGCATCGGGCATCTGCAGCACCTTGTTGACGTCCGCGCTGATGCGCCGCTGGAGCCCGGCCGGAATCCCGGCCGGCGCATGCAGCGTGAGCCAGGTCTCGAATTGGAAGTCGGGGAGACCCTGCTCGGCGAACGACGGGATGTCCGGCGTGCCGGGATAGCGCTGCGGGCTCACCACGCCGAGCGCCTTGAGCTTTCCCTGCTTCACCTGCGCCATGGTGCTCACGTCGATGGCGACCTGGACGCGGCCGGCGAGGAGGTCCTGAACGCCGGCGCCCATGCCCTTGTACGGCACGTGCAGCATCTCGATGCCGGTGCGCTGCATGAGCGCGGTGGTCGCGAGGTGGAAGGACGATCCGTAGCCGGTCGAGGCGAAGGCGAGCTTGCCGGGGTTGCGCCGGGCGTACTCGAGGAACTCCTGCAGGTTGTTGGCCGGCACCGACGGGTGCACGATCAGGAAGAGCGGACTCGTCGCAATGAGCGTGATCGAGGCGAAGTCGCGCCGCGGGTTGTAGGGGAGCTTCGCGAACACGAACTCGTTGGCGGCGTGCGACGTGATGACGCCCATGCCGATGGTGTGCCCGTCGGCGGGCGATTTCGCGAGCGCCTCGGTGCCGATGATGGTGTTGCCTCCGGGACGGTTGTCGACGATCACCGGCTGGCCCCACAGGATGGTGAGCTTCTCGGCGAGCACCCGCGCCACGCCGTCGGCGGTGCCACCCGCGGCGAGTGGCACGATGAAACGCACCGTCGAGCTCGGCCAGGCGCTCTGGGCGAGCGCCGGGCCGGCGGCCAGCAGGGCGATGAGGACGGCGAAGCGTCGAAGGCGGCTCAGCATGGCGCGGGCTCCTTGGTAAAGTTTTAGCTAATATATCAGACGCTGCCGATTCGGCCTATTGCGGAGGACCCGTTGTGAAACTGCCGCGCGAGCGGTTCGACTTCTCGCCCATTCCCGCGCGCAAGCCCTGGAAGCTCCCCAGGGGCGCGCGCGTCGCCGTGTACACGGTGGTCAACGTCGAGGACTGGGATTTCGACAAGCCCGCGCCGCGCCAGTACGTGCCTGCGCCGCAGGGCGTGGCCACGGTCCCCGATGTGCAAAGCTGGGCCTGGCACGAGTACGGCATGCGCGTGGGCATCTGGCGCATCCTCGAGGCGCTGGACAAGCGCGGCCTGCGCGCCTCGGCGCCGGTGAACGCGCGCCTGTGCGAGACGTACGCACCGGTGGCGGCGGCGATGCGCGACGCCGGCTGGGAGCTGATGGGCCATGGCTGGGTGCAAGGCGCCATGCACGCGGTGCCCGATCAGCGCGCCGCGATCTTCAAGTCGATGGAGCTGCTGCGCAACTTCACCGGCAAGGCCCCGGTCGGCTGGCTCGGCCCGGGCATGCACGAGACCTACGAGACCCTGGATCTGCTCGCCGAGGCCGGTTTCCGCTACGTGTGCGACTGGGCGATGGACGAGCAGCCCTGCTACCTGCGCACCGCGTCTCGACCCGTGGTGGCCATGCCCTACACGCTCGAGATCAGCGACCTTCCCATGATGGTGGTGCACCACCACGAGTCTCCGGTATGGCTCGCGCGCGCCAAGGACCACTTCGAGCGCCTCTACCGCGACGGCGCGAAATCCGCGCGCGTCATGTCGCTCAGCGTCCATCCGTACATCACCGGCGTGCCGCATCGCATCAAATACTTCGAGGCGGTGTACGACTATCTGCGCAAGCAGAAGGGCGTGTGGATGACCACCGCCGCCGAGATTCACGACTGGTTCGTGTCGCAAAACCCGCCCGACTAGGCGTCCGGCGCCCCCGCGTGCGCCCGCCGGCCTATGCCGGCCGGGTGGCGCGGCAGCGCCGATCGGCGTAACTTTGGCCGGTCCGGCCTGTCCCACAAGGACGATCCGGAAAGCCGAACGCTTTCGCATCCCACAAGGAGTGGAGCGCGGATGGAGCGACACAGAGCCCTCAGGCTGCACATTCCCGAGCCGCGGCAGCGGCCCGGCGAGCCCGCCGACTTCAGCACCCTCAGGCTGCCCGCGGCCGGAAGCGTCGCGCGCCCGCCCATCGACGCGAGCGCCTACGAGATGCGCGAGCTCGCCTATACGCTCATCCGCGTGCTCGACGAGGCGGGCGAGGCGCGAGGGCCGTGGGACCCCCGGCTCGAGCCGGACGTGCTGCGCCGCGGCTTGCGCGCGATGCTGCTCACCCGCGCCTACGACGAGCGGATGTACCGCGCGCAGCGCCAGGGCAAGACGTCCTTCTACATGAAGTCCACCGGCGAGGAGGGCATCGGGGTGGCGCAGGCGCTTGCGCTCGAGGCGGGCGACATGCTGTTTCCCACGTACCGCCAGCAGGCGCTGCTCATCGCGCGCGACTGGCCGCTCGTGGACATGATGTGCCAGATCTATTCCAACTCGGGCGACCGGCTCAAGGGCCGCCAGATGCCGGTGATGTACTCGAGCCGCGAGGCGGGCTTCTTCTCGATCTCGGGCAACCTCGGCACGCAGTTCGTGCAGGCGGTGGGCTGGGCCATGGCCTCGGCCTACAAGGGCGACCACCGCATCGCCGCCGGCTGGATCGGCGAAGGCGCCACCGCGGAACCCGACTTTCACCACGCGCTCACCTTCGCCTCCGTCTACCACGCGCCGGTGGTCCTCAGCGTGGTGAACAACCAATGGGCGATCTCCTGCTACCAGGGCATCGCCGGCGGCGAGGAGGCCACCTTCGCCGCGCGCGGCATCGGCTACGGCATCCCGGCGTTGCGCGTCGACGGCAACGATTTCCTCGCCACCTACGCGGTCACGCGCTGGGCGGTGGAGCGGGCGCGCGGCAGCCTCGGGCCGACGCTGATCGAGCTGTTCACCTACCGCGGCGCGGCGCATTCCACCGCGGACGACCCGAGCCGCTACCGCCCGGCCGACGAGTGGCAGAAATGGCCGCTCGGCGACCCGATCGAGCGGTTGAAGCGCCATCTCGTCGCGCGCGGCGCATGGTCCGACGCGCAGCACGAAGCGCTGGCGAAGGCGGTGGAGGAGGAAGTGCGCGCCGCCAACCGGGAGGCCGAAGCGCGCGGCACGCTCGATCGCGGGCCGCTGCCGCCGGCCGCGTCCATGTTCGAGGACGTGTACAAGGACATGCCGCCGGAGCTCGAGCGGCAGCGCCGCGAGCTCCTGGGGTAACGCGATGCCGGTCATGAACATGGTGCAGGCGCTCAATTCGGCCATGGATGTGATGCTCGCGCGCGACCCCGACGTGGTGATCTTCGGCGAGGACGTGGGCTACTTCGGCGGCGTTTTCCGCGTGACCGACGGGCTGCAGAAGAAGCACGGCCGCAGCCGCGTGTTCGACACGCCGATCGCCGAAGGCGGCATCGTCGGGGTGGCGGTCGGCATGGGCGCCTACGGCATCCGGCCGGTGGTCGAGGTGCAGTTCGCCGATTACATCTATCCGGCGATGGACCAGCTCATCTCGGAAGCGGCGCGCATCCGCTACCGCTCGGGCGCCGAATGGTTCTCGCCCATCACCGTGCGCGCGCCCTGCGGCGGCGGCATCTACGGCGGCCAGACGCACAGCCAGAGCCCGGAGGCGCTGTTCACGCACGTCTGCGGCCTGAAGACCGTGATCCCCTGCAACCCCTATGACGCCAAGGGCCTGCTCATCGCCGCGATCGAGGACGACGACCCGGTGGTGTTCTTCGAGCCCAAGCGCCTCTACCAGGGGCCCTTCGACGGGCACCACGACCGGCCGGCGGTGCCGTGGGCCAAGCACCCGGCCGCCGAGGTGCCCGAAGGCTACTACCGCATCCCGATCGGCCGGGCGGCCGTGGTGCGCCCGGGCGAGGAGGCGACGGTGCTCGCCTACGGCACGATGGTGCATGTGGCGCTCGCCGCCATCGCCGAGGCGGGCATCGACGCCGAGGTGATCGACCTTCGCTCGCTGCGCCCGGTGGATCTCGACACCATCGCGGCGTCGGTGGACAAGACCGGGCGCTGCGTGATCGTGCACGAGGCCACGCGCAGCGGCGGCTTCGGCGCGGAGCTCGCCGCCCTGGTGCAGGAGCGCTGCTTCTACCGCCTGGAGGCGCCGATCGAGCGCGTGACGGGCTGGGATACGCCGTATCCGCACGCCTTCGAGTGGCAGTACTTTCCCGGCCCGGCGCGCGTGGCGCGCGCGCTGCGCAATGCGATGGCGGCGTGATGGCGCGTTACGTCTTCAAGCTTCCGGACGTGGGCGAGGGCAGCGCCGAGGCCGAGCTCACCGCCTGGCACGTCGCCGTGGGCGATCGCATCGAGGAGGACCAGCCGCTCGCCGACGTCACCACCGACAAGGCGGTCGTCGAGATTCCCTCGCCGGTCGGCGGCACCGTCGTCTCGCTGCACGGCAACGCCGGGGACAAGATCCCCGTGGGATCGGAGCTCGCCGTGATCGAGACGGAAGGACAAACGGCCGCGGCCGAGAGCGCCTCGGCACAAACGGCCGCTGCGCAAACCGCACGTCCCGAAAAGGCGCCTGTGCTGCGCGCGGCACCCGCGGTGCGGGCGGCGCCCGCGGTGCGCCAGCGCGCGCGCACCCTCGGCGTCGAGCTGCAGCTCGTGAAGGGCTCCGGCCCCGAAGGGCGCGTGATGCACTCCGACCTCGACGCCTACCTGCGGCCCCAAGCGGCTGCCAGGGCCGCGGCCCCGGCCCGGAATCCGGAGGCGGCCGAAGACCGCGTCGAGGAGCAGCGCATCGTGGGCGTGCGCCGCAGGATCGCCGAGCGCATGCAGGACGCGAAGCGCCGCATCCCGCACTTTTCCTACGTGGAGGAGGTGGACGTCACCGCGCTGGAGGCGCTGCGGGCCGAGCTGAACCGCGCGCACGCGGGTGCGCGGCCGAAGCTCACCCCGCTCGCTTTCGTGATGCGCGGGGTCGTGCGCGCGCTCGCCGCGCATCCGCAGCTCAACGCCCGCTTCGACGACGAGCATGGCGTGCTGCGGCGCCATTCGGCGGTGCACCTGGGCGTCGCCACCCACACGCCGCACGGGCTGGTCGTCCCCGTCGTGCGCGACGCGCACAGGCTCGGGCTGTGGGAATGCGCCGCCGAGGCGAGCCGGCTCGCGGCCATCGCGCGCGAGGGCAAGGCGACGCGCGACGAGCTCTCCGGGTCCACCCTCACCATCACCAGCCTCGGGCCGCTCGGCGGCATCGCCTCGACCCCGGTGATCAACTACCCGGAGGTGGCGATCGTGGGAGTGAACCGCATCGTCGAGCGGCCGGTGGTGCGCGAAGGCGCTGTCGCGATCCGGAAGATGATGAACCTCTCTTCATCCTTCGACCACCGCGTGGTCGACGGCTGGAACGCCGCCGAATTCGTGCAGGCGATCCGCCGCCAGCTCGAGCAGCCGGCGCTGCTCTTCGTTCCCTAGATCCGGTCCCGCGCGGCGCTCTGCCCGGAATGCCGCGCGCAATGCGCGCAGCAGTACATCTTGTCGCCCGCCTCGATGCCGTGGCCGAGGATCCGGCAGTTGCAGTGCGCGCAGGTCGGCGCCAGCGCCTGCACCAGGCACTCGATGCTGTCGAAGGTATGCGCCTTGCCCCCGGCCACCTGCACCGAGAGGGTCTTGTCATAATCGTTCCCGCAGACTTCGCAGCGTTCCATGGCCAGGGCTCCTCGACGTAGAAGATCCGCGGATCGCAAACCGCGTGCCCGGAAATGGTCCGCGCGCGTGATGCAGCGCAGCGACGCGCTCGACCTCGAGCACGGCGTCTTCAAGAAACGCACGCCACGCGCCGTCGCGCAGTCCCTCAAGCGCTCCGCCGAGGCGAGCCGCCGGCGCAAGAGCTCGCCGTACCGCTCCGCCATGTCGATGCTGACCTTTCACCTCAATCGCGGCGGCAAGGCGCTGCCCGCGGCGCAACGCCGCGTGCTCGAGCGGGCGAAGGACGAGCTGCGTCAACTGTACGGACGAGATGCACCGCCGAAAAGGAAGTCAAAGAAAAAGAAGTCAAAGAAAAGCTGAAAACGCGGCACGGAGTTTGCAGCCTTGAGCGCCATGCAAGCCAACCGCTACCGCGCCATTCACGACTACGCCATCGTCGGCGACTGCCACTCCTGCGCGCTCGTCTCGAGCGACGGCTCGATCGACTGGGCCTGCTTCCCGCGCTTCGATAGCGCCTCGGTGTTCGCCCGGCTGCTGGATGCGCGCCGGGGCGGGCATTTCCGGGTGTCCGCCGCAGTAAAGTCGAAAGCGGAGCGCCGCTACCTCGAAGCGACCAACGTGCTGCGCACGACCTTCCGCAACGAGGACGGCGAGCTCGCGATCACGGACTTCATGCCCACCCACGGGCCCGACGGCGAGCGCACCGCCAACATGCTGGTGCGCATTGTCGAGTGCACCCGCGGGCGCGCCGGCGCCGTGGTGGAATTCGAGCCGCGCTTCGCCTATGGCAAGGGCCGCGCGCGCGTGACCAGGAGCCGCGCCGGCATTAGCGCGCGCGGTGAAGGCGGCGCGCTGGCGCTCGAGGCGGACTTCGAGCTCGCGGTCGAGCCCGGCCGCGCGGCGGGCACGGTGGAGCTCGCCGAAGGCGAGAAGCGCTACCTGGTGCTGCGCTTTGCCGAGGACAAGGCGCGGTTCGCGCGCTGGGACGCGAAGGCCGTCGAGGCCGCGCTGGAAGCGACCTGCCGCTACTGGCGCGACTGGGCCGGCAAGTGCACCTACCGTGGGCCGCATCGCGAGGAGGTGCTGCGAAGCGCCCTGGTGCTCAAGCTGATGATCCACGAGCCCACCGGCGGCGTGATCGCCGCGCCCACCGCCTCGCTGCCCGAGGAGATCGGCGGCGTGCGCAACTGGGACTACCGCTACGTGTGGCTGCGCGATGCGGCCTACG
>DATLGR010000361.1:0-4492 GCA_035540415.1 Burkholderiales bacterium
GCGCAGAATGGATTTCAAGCTGGCCTTTCCTGCGGAAGTGCTGCGAGCAACCTGGACTCCGTGGGCGCGACCGCGAAGCCGCGACCGCGAACTGGACCCAGAGGGACGGGCATTATGACACTCGCAGCCTTCAACCGCGCCGTGCGAGCTCCTTGCGCAGCGCATCGAGCGTGCTCGACTGGTGGCCCTTGCGCCACACGAGGCGCGTCTTTGCCCGCGCGACGTTCGCAGGCAGCGGATGGGCCAGCACCTGGTCCTCCGCGCCGACGGCGCGCAGCACCGACCTGGGCACCACCGCGATGCCGCTGCCCGCGGCGGTGCAGGCGACGATGGCGTGGTAGGAGCCGTACTCCATGACGCGCGGCGGGATGATGCTCGCGCGCCCGAGCCAGGCTTCGAGGCGCCGGCGGTAGGAGCAGCCGGTGGTGAAGGCCAGCACTGCCCGTGAGCCGATGTCCCTGGGCGAGCGGATGCGCGGCGCGCTCTTCGGGGTGATCAGCACGAGCTCTTCCTGGAAGGCCACCACGCTTTCCAGCCCGGCGGCGGGATAAGGCTCGGCAACGAACGCCGCTTCCACGTCCTCCTTCAACACCCGGTTCACCAGGGCGCCGCTCGTGCCGGTGACGAGCTCGAGCTGCACCTCGGGATAGGCGAGGTGAAAGCGCGACAGGACCGGCGGCAGGCGCGTGGCGGCGGTGCTCTCGAGCGCGCCGAGGCGCAGGAGGCCGCGCGGCGTGTTGTCTTTCAACGCCGCCTGCGCCTCACTCGAGAGGCGCAGCATGCGCTCGGCGTAGGCGAGCAGCACCTTGCCTTCCGATGAGAGCACCAGGCGCCGGCCCTGGCGGTGGAAGAGCTGCGTGCCGAGGCGCTCCTCGAGCTGCTTCACGCGGGTAGTGACGTTCGAGGCCACGCGGTGCAGGGTCGCCGCGGCGCGCGTTACGCCGCCCTGCTCCGCGACGGTCTTGAAGATCTCGAGCTCGACCAGGTCCATGTTCATGCATTCACGAGACGAGAATGAATCGTTCCGGATTATTCAATTTTCGGAACATCGCCGCCACTCTACACTTTTCGCGTGAGCGATTCGGGGATGGCGTTCGCCGGGGGCGCGGCGCTCGCGGCGGCGATGGGCATCGGCCGCTTCGCCTTCACGCCGCTGCTCCCGCTGATGCAGGCCGATGCCGGCGTGACGGTGGCCGAGGGCGGCTGGCTCGCCGCTGCCAACTATGCCGGTTACTTCTGCGGCGCGCTCTGGGCGATGGCGCGGCCCGCGCCGCCGGGGCCGGCGGTCCGCAAGGCGCTCCTCGCCACCGGCCTCACGACCCTCGCGATGGGCGCAACCTCAAGTTTCACCGCCTGGCTCGCGCTGCGCCTCGCCGCCGGCATCGCGAGCGCCTGGGCGCTGATTCATGTCGCTTCATGGGTCGGGACGCTCGGCCGCCCGCTGCTCGGCGGCGTGGTGTTCGCCGGCGTGGGCGCCGGCATCGCGGCTGCGGGCCTCGTGTGCCTCGCGCTGATGAGCGCCGGCGCGAGCGCCGCGCAGGGCTGGATCGTGCTCGGCGCGCTCTGCTTCATGGCGGCCGGGCTGTGGCGCATCGAGAGCCATACAACGAAAGTTTCTCGCAACAAGAGAGGCATCGCCTGGACGCCGGATGCGCTGCGCCTCGTCCTCTGCTACGGCGCCTTCGGCTTGGGCTACATCATTCCCGCGACCTTCGTGCCGGCGATGGCCAGAGAGGCGATCGCCGATCCGTGGATGTTCGGCTGGGCCTGGCCGCTCTTCGGCCTCGCCGCGGCCGCCTCGACGCTCGCCGCCGCGCCGTTCTCGCGCCGCTTCGGCCATCGCCGCGTGTGGGCGGCTGCGGCGCTCGTCATGGCGCTCGGTGTGGCAAGCCCGCTCCTCTTCCCCGGCTTCGCCGGCATCGCCGTCGCCGCGCTGCTGGTGGGCGCGACCTTCATGGTGATCACGATGAGCGGGCTGCGCGAGGCACCGCACCTCGTCGCCCCGCTCACCGCCGCCTTCGCCGCCGGCCAGATCGCCGGGCCGCTGCTGGTCGCCGCCAGTGCCGCCTTCGCCGTCCCGCTCATCGCCGCCAGCCTGCTCCTCACCGCCAGCGCCGCAGCCCTGGTTTTCAACCCACGGAGAACCCCATGAGCCGCCTGCCCCCGCTCGACCCCAGGCAAATGACCGAGGTTCAGAAGAAGGCCGCCGAGGCCCTCGCCGCCGGACCACGCGGCGGCGTCAAGGGGCCCTTCATCGCGCTTCTGCGCAGCCCGCAGCTCATGGACCGCCTGCAGAAGGTGGGCGAGTTTCTTCGCTTCGGCAGCTCGCTCGAGCCGCGCCTGAGCGAATTCCTGATGTGCTGCGTGTCGCGCGACTGGACGCAGCAGTTCGAATGGGCCGTGCACGTGCCGCTTGCGCGCAAGGCGGGCGTGAAGGCCGAGACGCTCGAGAGCCTCGCCGAAGGCCGGCGGCCCGAGGGCATGGCCGAGGACGAGGCGATCGCCTACGACTTTTGCGAGGAGCTCGTGCGCACCCGGGGCGTGAGCGACGCCACCTACCTTCGTGCCCGCCACCGTTTCGGCGAGACCGGTGTGGTCGACATGCTCGGCGTCATCGGCTACTTCACCGCCGTGTCGATGGTGCTGAACGTCGCGCAGACGCCGCCGCCCGAGGACGCCTCCGTGCGGCCGCTCGCGCGCTTTCCGCTGTAGCCCCGGCATGGCGCTTCCGGTGCACCGGGTGGACGCGGTGATCGTCGGCGCCGGCGGCGCGGGCCTGCGTGCGGCGCTGGAGCTCGCGCGCGCCGGCGTGCGGGTGGCCGTGCTCTCCAAGGTCTTCCCCACCCGCTCGCACACCGTCGCGGCGCAGGGCGGCATCGCCGCGCCGCTCGCCAACTCCACCGAGGACCACTGGCACTGGCACATGTACGACACGGTCAAGGGCTCGGCGTATCTGGGCGACCAGGACGCGATCGAGTTCATGTGCCGCCGCGCGATCGAGGCCGTGGTCGAGCTCGAGCACATGGGCATGCCCTTCGACCGGCTG
Source organism: Burkholderiales bacterium (assembly GCA_035540415.1). Classification (GTDB taxonomy): domain Bacteria; phylum Pseudomonadota; class Gammaproteobacteria; order Burkholderiales; family SG8-39; genus SCGC-AG-212-J23. Next base: position 3,047 of record DATLGR010000361.1, read on the forward strand.
GACAACGGCCGCATCTACCAGCGCCCCTTCGGCGGCCACACCCAGCGCTACGGCAGCCCGAAGATGGCGATGCGCGCCTGCGCGGTGGCCGACCGCACCGGCCACGCCATGCTCCACACCCTGTACCAGCAGAACGTGCGCGCGAACACGCGCTTCTTCGTCGAGTGGATGGCGCTCGACCTGCTGCGCGATCCGGCGAGCGGCGCGGTGCTCGGCGTGAGCGCGCTCGAGATGGAAACGGGCGAGCTGCATCTTTTCCACGCCAAGGCGACGCTGCTCGCGACCGGCGGCGGCGGCCGCGTGTTCGCGGCGACCACCAACGCGCTCATCAACACCGGCGACGGCCTGGGCATGGTGGCGCGTGCCGGCCTGCCGCTGCAGGACATGGAGTTCTGGCAATTCCACCCGACCGGCGTCGCCGGCACCGGCGTGCTCATCACCGAGGGCGTGCGCGGCGAAGGCGGCTACCTGCTCAATGCCCGCGGCGAGCGCTTCATGGAGCGCTACGACCCGAACCTCAAGGACCTCGCCACGCGCGACGTCGTGGCGCGCGCCATCACCACCGAGATCCGCGAAGGCCGCGGCTGCGGCCCGCAGCGTGACCACGTGCTCCTCAAGCTCGACCACCTCGGCCCCGAAGTGATCCTGCAGCGCCTGCCCGGCATCCGCGAGATTGCGCTCAAGTTCGCCAACATCGACCCGATCCGCGACCCCATCCCGGTGGTGCCGACCGTGCACTACCAGATGGGCGGCATCCCGACGAACTACATGGGCGAGGCGGTGGCGCCCGGCCTTCATGGCCCCGAGACCGTCGTGCCCGGCCTCTACGCCGCCGGCGAGTGCGCCTGCGTCTCCGTTCACGGCGCCAACCGCCTCGGCACCAACTCGCTCCTCGACCTCGTCGTCTTCGGCAAATCCGCCGCCGAAGCGATGATCCGCCACCTCCGCGCCGCTCCGGCAACCCTTCCGCCGCTCCCCGCCCCCGCAGGCGAGCCCTCGCGCGAGCGCCTCGCCGCCCTCGACACCCGCACCCGCGGCGAGCGCGTCGCCGACGTCCTAGCGGCGCTCCGCCACACCATGCAGACCCGCTGCGGCGTCTTCCGCTTCCCGGAGGACATGCGCCAGGGCATCGCCGAAATCACCGCCGTCGCCGAGCGCGCCCAGCACCTCGCCATCGCCGATAAATCGAAAGTCTTCAACACCGCGCGCATCGAAGCCCTCGAGCTCCAAAACCTCGTCGACGTGGCCCTCGCCACCGTCCACAGCGCCGAGGCCCGCCGCGAAAGCCGCGGCGCCCACGCCCGCATCGACTTCCCCGACCGCGACGACCGCCGCTGGCAAAAGCACACCCTGTGGTTCAAGGCCGGCAACCGCCTCGCCTACAAGCCCGTCCACCTCCGCCCCCTCACCGTCGAGCCCTTCCTCGATGCCCAGGAAGCTCCCACC
>DATLGR010000362.1:0-4006 GCA_035540415.1 Burkholderiales bacterium
CGCGGATCGAAGCTCCAGACGCGCGCGCGGATCTGCGAGCGCTCGCTGAAGGCGGCCACCGCGAGCACCTTGCCGCCCGCCGCGCGCACTTCGACGGTGTCGCCGCGGCCCGGGGCGCCCTGCATGCTGGCGACCGCCCCGGAGAACACCCAGGGGTGGCGCCGGCGCAGCGACTTCTCCCGCCCGGGCTTGAGGATGAGCGCGCTCACTTGCGACGCGCCCGCGGATGCGCCGCGTCGTAGACCTTGGCGAGCGCCTGGAAGTCGAGGTGCGTGTAGACCTGCGTGGTGGAGATGCTCGCGTGCCCGAGCAGCTCCTGCACCGCGCGCAGGTCCTGCGATGACTGCAATAGGTGCGAGGCGAACGAATGGCGCAGCATGTGGGGATGGACGTGCTCGGCGAGCCCGCGGCGCCGCGCCCACGCGGCGAGCCGTGCGCCCACCACCCATCGCGCGATGCGCCGGCCGCGCGCGCCGACGAAGAGCGCCCGCTCCTCGGGCGCGGCCAGCTGCGCGCGCACGGCGATCCAGGCCCGCAACGCTTCGCGCGCCTTGGCGCCCACCGGCACCGTCCGGGTGCGCGCGCCCTTGCCCGTGACGGTGACCTCGCCCTGCGCGAGCTCCCGTGCCGCCTCCAGATCGAGCGCCACGAGCTCCGCGAGGCGCAGCCCGGAGGAGTAGAGCAGCTCGAACATCGCCGCGTCGCGGCGCCCCACGGCCGAGTCGGGGCGCTCGTCCAGCAGGCGCTGCGCCGCCTCGACGGACAGCGCCTTCGGCAGCGGCCGCGCCGCCTTGGGCGCGCGCACGCCGAGCACCGGGTTGGCGCGAAAGCCGCGATGGCGCACGAGCCAGCGGAACCAGCTGCGCCACGCCGACAGGAGTAGCGCAAGCGAGCGGGGCGCGAGCCCTCCGGCATGCAGCCGCGCCACCAGGCGGCGCACCTGCGCGGGCTCCAGCGCGGCGAGATCGGCCTCGCCCAGCAGCGCGAGCAGCAGCTCCAGCGCGCGGCCGTAGTTGCGCACCGTCGCCGGCGCGAGGCGGCGCTGGTGCGCCAGCGCTTCCAGATACTCGCGTGCTAGAGCCGCGCCGTCACGCCGGCCGCGCATAGCTCTCCGATGCGGCGAAGGTACAGCGTGCCCATTTCCGGAAAGAAGCGCTGCGGATCCTCGCTGCCCAGCGCGAGCAGGCCGAAGACCGCTGCGCCGCCCAGGGGCACGAGGGCGATCGAGCGCACGTGCTCGGCCGCTTCGCGAAACCAGCGGGCAAACGGGCTGTTGCCGGCGGCGCCGCACTGCGGCGCGGCCATCGCCTCCGCCTGGCGGCGCTCGGCATCGTCGAGCGGCTCGGCCTCCGGGAAATCGACCGGCACCGCCTTGCCCCAGACCCGCAGGGCGACGTGCGGCACGGCGAAGTCCTCGTGCAGGTGGAAATACAGGGACTGGGCGAGCGCCGGAAAGTCGCGCGCGCCGGCGAGCGCCACCGACAGGCGGTGCACCTTCTCGCTGATGGCGTCGTTGTCCTCGGCAAAGCGCAGCATCTCCGCCAGCCGCGCCTCCAGCGCGCGCAGCTTCTCGCGCAGCGCGACGGTCTGGCGCTCCGCGAGCGGGATGGCGCGCCCGCCGTACGGATGCGGGACGTGCAGGGATTCGAGGAGCTCGGGGTGCTGGTCGAAAAAGTGCGGATGGGTGCGCAGAAAGCGCGCGATCTCGTCTGCGGTCATCAGGATCCTAGAGTTCGACAGTCCCTTCGAACACCGTCTCGGCAGGCCCCTTCATCCACACCGGATTGTCGCCGCCCGCCCACGACACGGTCAACGCGCCCCCGCGCGTGTCGACGCGCACCGGCGAATCGACGAGGCCGCGCAGGATGCCGGCGACCGCCGCGGCGCATGCGCCGGTGCCGCACGACAGCGTCTCGCCCGCCCCGCGCTCCCAGACGCGAAGCGCGATGCGCCGCCGATCCAGGACCTGGAAATAGCCTGCGTTGACGCGCCCGGGAAAGCGCGGATGGCGCTCGAGGCGCGGGCCCTGCGTCGCGACCGGCGCGGCGCCCACGTCGGCCACCACCTGCACGGCGTGCGGGTTGCCCATGGAGACGAACGCGATCTCGACGCGCTCGCCGTCGAGCACCAGCGTCTCGACGAGCGGAGCCCCGGGCGCCGGCGGACCCATGTCGACGCTCACCTCGCCGTCGGGCTCCAGGCGCGGCGCGATGCGGCCGCCCAGGGTCTCGACGCTGAGCGCGCGCTTGGCGCTGAGGCCCTTCGCATGCACGAACTTCACGAAGCAGCGCGCGCCGTTGCCGCACTGCTCCACCTCGCCGCCGTCGGCGTTGAAGATCCGGTAGCGGAAATCCGCCTCGGGGGAGCGCGGGCGCTCGACCACCAGCAGCTGGTCGCAGCCCACGCCGAAGCGCCGGTCGGCGATGCGCCGCACCTGGTCGGCGCTCAGCGCGAAGGGCCGCGCGGTGGCATCGATCACCACGAAGTCGTTGCCCGTGCCCTGCATCTTGGTAAAGGCGAGCCTCAGGCGAGGGCCTCCCGGACGCGGCTGCAGATGCGCTCGAGCGCCGCGTCGTCGAGCAACGGATGGATCGGCAGCGACAGCACCGTGCGCGCCGCCGCTTCCGAGGCCGGCAGCGCAAGCCCCCGCGCCAGCGCTTCGTAGGCCGGTTGCCGGTGCAGCGGCCTGGGGTAGAAGATGGACGCGGCGATGCCGTCGCGCCCGAGCGCCTCGCGCAGCGCGTCGCGCCGCTCGCTGCGCACGGTGAACTGGTGGTAGACGTGCCGGCCGCGCGGGTCCTCGGCGGGGAGGGCGAGCGCAGCGTCTTCGAGCCCGGCCCGGTAGCGCTCCGCCACCCGGCGCCGCGCCGCGTTGAATTCGTCGAGGCGGGCGAGCTTCACGCGCAGCAGCGCCGCCTGCAGCTCGTCCAGGCGGCTGTTCCAGCCGACGCGCTCGTGCAGATACGTCTGCCGGCTGCCGTGGTGGCGCAGCATGCGCAGGGCGCGCTCGTGCTCCGCGCTGCGCGCGGTGATGAGGCCGGCGTCTCCGGCCGCGGCGAGGTTTTTCGTGGGGTAGAACGAGAAGCAGCCGAAGTCGCCCCAGCTTCCCGCGCGGCGGCCGTCGTATTCGGCGCCCAGCGCCTGGGCGCAGTCCTCCACCAGGACGAGCTTGCTCGCTTCGCACATGCGGGCGATCACGTCGAGCGCCGCGCACTGGCCGAACAGGTGCACCACGATCACCGCCCGCGTCCGGGGCGAGATCTTCTCCTGCAGGGAAGCCGGCGAAAGGTTGAAGGTGCGCGGCTCGATGTCGGCAAACACCGGCGTCGCGCCCGTGTAGGAGACGGCCTCGGCGGTGGCGAAGAACGTGAAGGCGGGCACCACCACCTCGTCGCCGGGGCCGATGCCCGCGGCGACGAGGGCGAGGTGCAGCGCGTCGGTGCCCGAGTTGCAGCCCACGGCGTGCGGCGCGCCCACGTAGGCTGCCACCTCCCGCTCGAGCGCCTCGCCCTCGGGCCCGAGCACATAGCGCCCGGAGGCGAGCACGCGGGCCACCGCCGCGTCGATCTCGGCCTTGAGGGCGCGGTACTCGGCCGCGGGATCGACCATCGGGATGGGGCTCGTCATGAGAACCTCCGCAGCCGCTCGCGCACGAGGCGCCCGACCTGCAGCGCGACGTCGAGCGCGCGCCGGCCGCTCTCGCCGTCGACCCCGGCGGCGGCGCCGGCGATCGCGCGCACGAACGATTCGGCCTGCGCCGCGAGCGCGTCGCCCCCGGCATGGCTCTCCTCGAGCTGCTCGATGGCGCCGCCGGCGCTGCGCACGTAGCGCAGCTTCCCCGCCTGCAGGTCGGCCGAGACGTAGGACTCGGGCTGGAACACGCGCAGCTTGCGCACCGGCGCCTGGCTCACGCGGCTCGCCGAGAGGTTCGCCACGCAGCCATCGGCGAACTCCAGGCGCGCATTGGCGATGTCGATGTCGCTCGTCAGCACGCGGAAGCCGCAGG
>DATLGR010000363.1:0-32093 GCA_035540415.1 Burkholderiales bacterium
GATGCCGGCGTTGTTGACCAGCGCGTCGAGCCGGCCGAGCTCGCCGTCGACCGCCTCGAACAGGCGCAGCACGTCGGGCTCGCGCGCCACGTCTCCGGCCACCGCGAGGGCGCGCGCCCCGGCGGCGCGCAGCTCGCGCACGAGGGCCTCGGCGGCCTCGCGGTTGCCGCGATAGCTCAGGGCTACGTCGTAGCCCGCGCGCGCGGCGAGGCGCGCGGTGGCCGCGCCGATGCCGCGGCCGCCCCCCGTGATGAGCAGCACCGGCTTCATGTCATCGCCCTCGCAGAAAGAGCCGGTCGAGCTCGGCCAGCGTCATCTGGTACCAGGTCGGCCGGCCGTGGTTGCAGGTGCCCGAGCGCTCGGTGCGCTCCATGTCGCGCAGCAGCGCATCCATCTCGGCGAGCGACAGCGTGCGGTGCGCGCGCACGGCCGCGTGGCAGGCCATGGTGGCGAGCAGCTCGTTGCGGCGCGCGGCCAGCGCCGCCGCGGCGCCGAACTCGCGGATCTCCTTCAGCACCTCGCGCGCGAGCGCCACGAGGTCGCCGCCGGCGAGCGCGGCCGGGACGGCGCGCAGGGCGAGCGCGCCCGGTCCGCTCGGCGCGAGCTCCAGGCCCAGGCGCTCGAGCACCTGGCGGTGCTCCTCGGCCGTCGCGATCTCGAGCGCGTCGGCGGGGAACTCGGCCGGCACGAGCAGGCGCTGGCGCTGCACCTCGCCGGCGGCGAGGCTCTGCGCGAGCTTCTCCATGACGATGCGCTCGTGCGCCGCGTGCATGTCGACGAGCACGAGGCCGGCTTCGTTCTGCGCGAGGATGTAGGTGCCGTGCAGCTGCGCGAGCGCGTAGCCGAGGGGCGGCGCGCGTTCGGCCTGCGACCTCGGCGCGGCCGCCGCCAGGAAGGCCTCGTAGGCGCGCTCGGGCTGCGCGAGCGCGAAAGCGCGCTGGAAGGACGGCGCGGCGGGGGAGGACGGCGCGGGCCGGGCGTCGCCGGCGCCGAGCGCGGCATAGGCCACGGGAGCCTCCCCCGCGGCCGGGGACAGCACCCGCTCCAGCGCATGGCGCACGAACTGGTGCACCGCGCGGCCGTCGCGGAAGCGCACCTCGGTCTTGGCCGGATGCACGTTCACGTCCACCAGCGCCGGGTCGATCTCGAGGAACAGCAGGTAGGCGGCCTGGCGCTCGCCGTGCAGCAGCGCCGCATACGCCTCGCGCGCCGCGTGCGCGAGGAGGCGATCGCGCACGAAGCGTCCGTTCACGTAGAAGTACTGCAGGTCGGCCCGCGCGGTGGCGGCGTGCGGCGTTCCGGCGAGGCCCGTGAGCGCGAGGCTGCCCGAGCGCGCCTGCACCGGCAGGCTCGCCGCCGCGAACGCCTCGCCGAGCAGCGCCGCGGCGCGCTCGCGCAGCGGCTGCGCCCGCAGGTGCCGGCTCACCCGGCCGTTGTGCTTCAGCGCGAAGGCGACCTCGCAGCGCGCGAGCGCGATGCGCCGGAACACCTCCTCGCAGTGGCCGTACTCGGTGGCTTCGGTGCGCAGGAAGCGCCGCCGCGCCGGCGTGTTGAAGTAAAGGTCGGCGACCGACACGGTGGTGCCCTCGGCGCGGGCCGCCGGCTGCGCCTCGCCGGCCGCGGCGCCTTCGGCCGAGATCGCCGCGCCGTGCGGCGCGCCGCGCGCCCGGCTCGCGATGGACACCCGCGCCACCGAGGCGATCGAGGCGAGCGCCTCGCCGCGAAAGCCGAGCGTGGCGACGCGCTCGAGGTCGGCAAGGTCGCGGATCTTGCTCGTGGCGTGCCGCGCGAGCGCGAGCCGCAGCTCGTCGCGCGCGATGCCCTCGCCGTCGTCCTCCACCTGGATGCGCCGCACGCCGCCTTCGTCGAGCGCCACGTGGACGCTTGCCGCGCCGGCGTCGAGGCTGTTCTCGAGCAGCTCCTTCAGCACCGACGCGGGCCGCTCCACCACTTCGCCGGCCGCGATCTGGCTGACCAGCAGGTCCGGCAGCACGCGGATGGCGCTCATGGGGACCCGTCTGCGGCAAGCTCCGCGGGCGCCCCCCCGGTGATGCGCAGCAGCTCCTCGTACGTCAGCCGGAACACCGTGTGCGGATGACCCGCCGCGGCCCACAGCGCGCCGGCGGCGGCGAGCTTCGCCTCGACGAATACGGTGGCGATGCCGTGCCCGACCGGCGCGACGCCGCCGATGGCGAACCCGGTGTGCCGGCGAACGAACTCGGCGTCCGCCTTGCCCACCGGCTCGCCGACGAGCGCGCCCAGCCGCGCGGTATCGACGCGGTGCGCGCCCGAGGCCATGACGAGCACGGGGCGGGCGCTCGCCTCGGCGCGGAAGACGAGCGAATTGGCGATCTGCGCGACCTCGATGCCGAGGAACGTCGCGGCGGCGCGCGCGGTGCGCGCCGCCCCGGGCAGCTCGAGCACCTCGGCGCGCAGGCCGGCGCGCGCGAGCGCCTGCCGGACGCGCTCGACGCTGGGACTAGTCAGGACGGCGGAGGCGGAGGACATTCTCGGGGAGCGCGCCGATTATACAATCGCGCGCATGGAGCTCATTGCGTTCGCCTGGGACCTCGCGGTCAACCTCGACAAGCACCTGGCGGCGTTCGTCGCCCACTACGGCGTGTGGGTGTATGCGCTGCTGTTCGTGATCGTCTTCTGCGAGACGGGGCTGGTGGTCACGCCCTTCCTGCCGGGCGATTCGCTGCTGTTCGTCGTCGGCACGCTCGCGGCGGTCGGCGGCATGGACATCGGTCTCGTGATGGCCGTGCTGATCGCCGCCGCGCTGTGCGGCGACAACGTGAACTACAACGTCGGGCGCTGGGTGGGGCCGCGCGTGTTCAGCAAGGAGGCCTCGCGCTGGCTGAACCCCGCGCACCTGCAGCGGGCCCACAATTTCTACGCCCGCCACGGGGGCAAGACGATCATCCTGGCGCGGTTCGTCCCGATCGTGCGCACCTACGTGCCGTTCGTCGCGGGCCTGGGCGCGATGCCGTACTGGCGCTACCTCGGCTATTGCGTGCTGGGAGCGTTCCTGTGGGTGTTCTCGCTGTGCTTGGCGGGGTATTTCTTCGGCAACATCCCGGCCATCCGCAGCAATCTGAGCCTGGTGATCGTGGGGATCGTGCTGCTGTCGATCTCCCCCGGCGTGGTGGCGTGGCTGAGGAGCCGCACGCCGCGGCCGCGGCCCGTCAGTTCATAGCGAGCGAAGACGCCGGCCGCGGCGGGTGCTTGGCGACGTAGTCGCGGATGCCCTCGAGCAGCGCGCGCGCCAGGCGCTCCTGGTAGGCCTCGTCGTTCAGCCGCTTCTCCTCCTGCGGGTTGGAGATGAACGCCGTCTCCACCAGGATGGAGGGCACGTCGGGCGCCTTCAGCACCGCGAAGCTCGCCTGCTCCACGCGCGGCTTGTGCAGCGTGTTCACCGTGCTCAGGCGCCGCAGCACCTTGTCGCCCAGCCGCAGGCTGTGGTCGATGGTCGCCGTCTGGTAGAGGTCCAGGATCGTCTGCTTGACGTGCGTGTCCTTGCGCTCGAGGTTCACGCCGCCGATCAGGTCGGACTCGTTCTCCTTCTGGGCGAGCATGCGCGCGAGCTCCGAGGTCGCGCGCCGCTCGGAGAGCGCGAACACCGACGAGCCGCGCGCATGCGGCCGCACGAAGGCGTCGGCGTGGATCGAGACCAGCAGGTCGGCGCGCACGCGGCGCGCCTTGTCGACGCGCGCCTGCAGCGACAGATAGAAGTCGCCGTCGCGGGTGAGCACGGCGCGCATGTTCGGCTCCGCGTCCACGAGCGCCTTCAGCCGCCGCGCGATGCGCAACGTGATGTCCTTCTCGCGCGAGCCCAGCCGCCCGATGGCGCCGGGGTCCTCGCCGCCGTGGCCGGGGTCGATGACGATGGTGGCGAGGCGCGCGACCTTGTCCCGCGCCGGCGCTTCCCGCGCGCTGCGCCGGGTCTGCTCGATGAGGGCCGCCAGCGGGTCGTGGGGCACGGCGGGGTAGAGGTCGATCACCAGGCGGTGGCCGTATTCGCCGATGGGGGGCAGCGTGAACACCTGCGGCGAAACGTCGGCCTTGAGGTCGAGCACCACGCGCACGACCCCCGGGCGGTTGTGCCCCACCCGCAGCGCGGCGATGTAGGGGTCGTCGGCCGAAAGCTTGCCGGGCAGCTCGGCGAGCGCGGCGGTGAGCTCCGGGGTGTCGAGGTCCAGCACGAGGCGCTCGGGGTCCTTCAAGGAGAACACGCTGTGCTTGAGCGCGGCTTTCGCCTCGAGCGTGAGCCGCGTGTATTCGGGCGCCGGCCATACGCGGCCCGCGAGCACCTGCGCCTGCGCGCTCGCTAGCGTGCCGGCCGCAAGGAGGAAAGCCAGGATTCGCCCGAGGACGTGTGGGCCGAAAGGCGCGCGCGCCGTCCGGTGCCGGCCATCTCCAGCCGCACCTGCAGGTCGGGCGGCGGCAACTCGCCCGCCGCCCGCTCCGGCCACTCCACCACGCACAGGGACTGCGCGTTGAAGTAGTCGCGAAACCCTCCGCTGCGCCATTCGTCTTTGTTTTTCAGGCGATACAAATCAAAGTGATAGAAGTGTAAGCTCGAAAGCGTGTAAGGTTCAACCAAGGTATAGGTCGGGCTCTTGACCCGTCCGGCATGGCCCAGGGCCCGCAACAGGCCTCGCACGAGGGTGGTTTTTCCCGTCCCGAGGTCCCCGCAAAGGTGCAGGACGCGGCCGGGCGCCGCGCCCGGACCGAGGGCCGCGCCGAGCGCCATCGTCGCCTCGGCGTCCGGCAAATTAAGATCGAAGGGCATGGATTACGCAGCGCTCGCGCAGCGCATCAAGCAGTGGGGCCTCGAGCTCGGGTTTCAGGCGGTCGGCATCGCGGACGCCGACCTCGCCGCGGCCGAGCCGCGCCTGCTCGACTGGCTGGCGAGGGGCTGGCATGGCGAGATGGAGTATATGGCGCGGCACGCCGCGCTTCGCGCGCACCCGGAGGCGCTCAAGCCCGGGACGCTGCGCGTCATCGCCTGCCGCATGGACTACCTGGACGAGCGGCCCGGGACGCTGGCCGAGGAGCTGCAACCGCCGCGTGCCTACATCGCCCGCTATGCGCGCGGCCGCGATTATCACAAGGTGCTGCGCGCCCGCCTGCAGCAGCTTTGCAAGCGCATCGCGGGCGAGGCCGGCGCCTTCGGCGGGCGCGTGTTCGTCGACTCGGCGCCTGTCCTCGAGGTCGAGCTCGCGCGAAAGGCGGGCCTCGGCTGGCGGGGCAAGCACACGCTGCTGCTCGACCGCGCCGCCGGCTCGTGGTTCTTCCTCGGCGAGATCTACTGCGACCTGCCGCTGCCGGTGGATGCCGCGCAGGCGGATCGCTGCGGCCGCTGCGAGCGCTGCATCGAGGTGTGCCCCACCGGCGCCATCCGCGCGCCCTACCAGCTCGACGCGCGCCGCTGCATCTCCTACCTCACCATCGAGCACAAGAGCGCCATTCCGGAGGCGCTGCGGCCGCTCATCGGCAATCGCGTGTACGGGTGCGACGATTGCCAGATCGCCTGTCCGTGGAACCGCTTCGCGCGGCCGAGCGGGGAGCCCGATTTCCGGGTGCGCAACGGCCTGGACCGGGCGAGCCTGGTCGAGCTCTTCGCGTGGACCGAGGAGGAGTTCGAGCGGCGCCTGCGCGGCTCGGCCATCCGGCGCATCGGCTACGAGCGCTGGCTGCGCAATCTCGCCGTCGGGCTGGGCAATGCGCCGACCTCACCCGCGGTGATCGGAGCGCTGCGGGCCCGCGAGAACGACCGCTCCGAGCTCGTCCGGGAGCACGTGCGCTGGGCGCTCGCGCAGCATGAGCGCGTGGCAGCCTGACGGGCAGCTCGAGGGGTTCGAGGCCCGCACCCTCGAGTTCGCCGACGACTACGACGGGCCGGTGGTCGCGACGCTGGTGCGTCTGCCCGGAAACCGGATCCCTCCCCGCGGGGCGGTGCTGTATGTGCACGGGTTCGCCGATTATTTCTTCCAGCGCCACCTGGCCGAGCGCTTTGCCGCCGAAGGCTATGCGTTCTACGCGCTGGACCTGCGCAAGCACGGCCGCTCGCTGCGCGCGCACCAGCATCCCAATTTCTGCATGAGCGTGCAGGAGTACTTCGCCGACCTCACCCGCGCCATCGACGAGATCGGCGAGCCCGTGCTGCTCGCGGGCCACTCCACCGGGGGGCTGGTGTGCAGCCTGTACGCGGCCGAAGGCGAGCGCCGCACGGCGCTGCGCGCCCTGTGGCTGAACAGCCCCTTCTTCGACTGGCGGCTGCCCGACTGGCGGCGCGTGCAGCTGCACCTGGCGGCGGCGCTCGGCCGGTTCTTCCCGTTCCTCAAGGACGAGAGCGTGCTGCGCCCGGACTACGTGCAGAGCCTGCTCGACGAGCAGTGGCGCTTCGACCTCCGCCTCAAGCCGCTGCGCGGCTTCCCCGTGTATTACGGCTGGCTGGGCGCGATCACCGACGCCCATGCCCGGGTGCACCGCGGCCTCGCCATCGCCTGCCCGGTGCTGTCCATGCACGCCGACGAATCGGACATCGTGCTCGACTGGCGGCACATCGCGAAGTGGTCGCGCGGCCTGGGCCCGCGCGTCTCGGTGCTGGCGTTTCCCGGCGGCCTGCACGACCTGGTGCTCTCCGCGCCCGCGGTGCGCGAGGAGGTGTTCAGGCAGCTCTTCGCCTGGGCGGAACGAGCCGCAGCGTGATCAGGGTGGCCGCGGTCCACGCGACATAGGCGGTGGTGAACACCCAGTCCGGCGCGCGGTAGTAGAGCGCGCGCTGCATCCAGCGCGGGATGAAGGCGTCGGGCTGGGCGCCGCCGCGCAGCATGTCCTCCCAGACCGTGAGCGGGCAGGCGACGCCGATCAGCGCTTCGGCGGCGACGAAGGCGATCGCCCCGAGGTGCGCGTAGCGGAACCAGGGATTGCGCGCCGCGCGCCAGCCGAGCGGCGCGCCCAGCCACACGAAGAACAGCCCGCCGACGATGAACGCGGCGATCGCGAAGTGAACGACGAGGAGGACGTCAGCGAGCAACGGGCCGCTGCGGGTCGGCGCTCCACTCGCTCCACGAGCCGGCGTAGAGCCGCGCGCCGGAAAGCCCCGCGATCTCCATCGCCAGGAGGTTGTGGCAGGCCGACACGCCCGAGCCGCAGTAGTGCACGACGCGCGAGGGCGGCGCGCCGGCGAGCAGCGCCTCGAACTGCGCCTTCAGCTCGGCGGCGGGCCGGAAGGTGCCCGCCGGAGTGACGTTGTCGAGATTGAAGCGGTTGCGCGCGCCCGGGATGTGCCCGGCGACCGGATCGATCGGCTCCTGCTCGCCGCGAAAGCGCGCCGCGGCGCGCGCGTCGACGAGCAGCAGCTCCGCGCGGCGCTGCTCGAGCTCGCGCACGTCCACCGCGCCGGCGGGCGGGCGGCGCGCCGCGTAGGCGCGCGGCGCCGGCCGCGGGATCTCGGCGCTGAGCGCCCGGCCCTCGGCGCACCACCGGGCGAGCCCGCCGTCGAGCACCGCCGCCGCCTCGTGCCCGATCCAGCGCAGCATCCACCACAGCCGCGCCGCCATGGCGCCGTTGCCCGCGTCGTAGCAGACGACCTGGTCCTCGGGCGAGACCCCCTGCCGGCCGAGCCAGGCGACGAATGCGGCGGGCTCGGGCAGCGGATGGCGGCCGTTGGTTCCCGTCTTCGGGCCCGACAGGTCGCGCTCCAGGTGCGCGAACAGCGCGCCCGGCAGGTGCGCCTCGCGGTACTGCGCCTCGCCGAGCTCGGGCTTGAACAGGTCGTGGCGGCAGTCGAACAGGCGCCATTCGGGATGGCGCGCCAGCGCCTGCGTCGAGACGAGCGTGGTGAACATCAGCGCGCGAGCCGCCGGTGCAGCCATTCGTGGAAATGGACCTCGGCGTCCTCCATGGGCGACTGGTAGGGGCCGGCGTCGTCGAGGCCCGCCTCGTAGAGCGCGCGGCGGCCGCGGTCGAGCCGCTCGCAGATCTCGTTGTCCTCGATGGCCGTTTCCACGTACGCCGCCTGCTGCGCCTCGATGAAGTCGCGCTCGAACAGCGCGATCTCCTCGGGATAGTAGAACTCGACCACGTTGGTCGTGCGCGTGGCCGAGCGCGGGATGAGGTGGGAGACCACCAGCACGTTCGGGTACCACTCGAGCATGAGCCCGGGAAAATAGGTCATCCACAGGGCGCCGTGCCGCGGCTCGCGACCGTCGAGTTGGCGGAGGCAGACCTCGTGCCAGCGCTTGTAGACCGGGGTTCCGGCCTTGGCGAGGCCGGCCTTGGCCGCCACCACCTGCACCGAGTACTCGGCGCCGTAGTCGACGTGGAAGTTGCCGCAGTCGGTGAAGTTGCCAAGCCCCGGGTGGTACGGGTCGACGTGATAGACCTCGAGATAGGTCTCGATGAACGTCTTCCAGTTGATGTCGTACTCGTCCACTCGCATGGAGTCGAAAACATAGCCGGAGAAGTCCCAGTCCGCGGCCGTGGCGATGCCGGCGAGGTCGGCGCGCGGGTCGCGCGGCCCGCGGAAGAGCAGCCCGTTCCAGTTCACCAGGGGCTGCGAGCGCAGGCGCAGCACCGGGCTTTCCGCAAAGTGCGGCGCCCCGAGCAGCTCGCCGCGCAGGTCGTAGGTCCACCGATGCAGCGGACAGACGATGTTCTGGGCGTGGCCGCGGCCGGAGAGCAGCGCCGATTGGCGATGGCGGCACACGTTGGACAAGAGCTCGACGCCGGCCGCGTTGCGCACGAGCGCCCAGGCGCCGCCGTCCCAGTCGAGGGTGTGATAATCGCCGGGGTTGGGCACCATCAGCTCGTGGCCTACATAGCCGGCCGCCGCCTGGAACAGGCGCTGTCTCTCGAGCTCGAAGATGGCCGGATCGAAGTACCAGGACACCGGCAGCTGGCACCGGGCGGGGGCGACCTGCGCGAGGCGGGCAACGTCGGACATGGTCCCGTGAAAATCCTACGTCGTTGTGAAGTCCCAGGAAAAACAGTATTTTACCGAAAGATGAGCAAGCCTCCAGGCGAACTTTCGTTCGAGAAAGCGCTCGCCGAGCTGGAAAAAATCGTCTCGCGCATGGAAAGCGGCGAGCTGTCGCTCGAGCAGGCGCTCGCGGCGCACCAGCGCGGCATCGAGCTTGCCCGCTGGTGCCAGACGAAGCTCGAGCAGGCGCAGCAGCAGGTCCGGGTGCTGGAAGGCGATGTGCTCAAGCCGCTGGCGGGCGGGCCTTCCGGCGGCGAAGCCGATGAGCCGCGTTGAAGGTGATTTCCAGGCCTGGATGGGCAGCGTGCAGGCGCGCATGGAGGCGACGCTGGCGCGGGTCCTGCCTGCCCCCCATATCGCGCCGGCGCGGCTGCACGAAGCGATGCGCTACGCCACCCTCGAGGGCGGCAAGCGCGTGCGGCCGCTGCTCGCCTTCGCGGCGGGCGAGGTGGCCGGCGCCGCGCCCGAGCGGCTGGACATCGCCGCGGCGGCCGTCGAGCTGGTGCATGCCTACTCGCTCGTGCACGACGACTTGCCCAGCATGGACGACGACGTGCTCCGCCGCGGCAAGCCCACGGTGCACGTGCAATACGGCGTCGCCACGGCGTTGCTCGCCGGCGATGCGCTGCAATCGCTTGCCTTCCAGCTCCTTGCCGACCATCGCCTGGCCGACGATCCGCGCGCGCAGCTCGGCATGGTGAAGACGCTCGCGCTCGCGGCCGGCTCGCGCGGCATGGCGGGCGGACAGCAGATCGATCTCGCCTCGACCGGCCAGGCGCTGAGCCTGCCGGAGCTCGAGTTCATGCACATCCACAAGACCGGGGCCCTGATCCGCGCCGCGGTGTCGCTCGGCGCGGCGTGCGGCGGGCCCGCCGAGGCGGAGCTGCAGCGGCTCGACCGCTACGCCAAGGCGATCGGGCTCGCCTTCCAGGTGGTCGACGACGTGCTGGACGCGGATGCGAGCACCGCGACGCTGGGCAAGACCGCCGGCAAGGATTCGCGCCAGGGCAAGGCGACGTACGTCTCGGCCGTGGGCCTGCCGCAGGCGCGGCGCCTCGCCGAGGAGCTGCGCCAGGAGGCGCACGGCGCGCTCGCGGGGCTGGGCGCCCGCGCGGCGCGCCTCGCGCAGCTCGCCGACTTCATCGTTCTGCGAAAATTCTAGCCATGACGGTGATCACGGGAGAGCTCGAGGCCGATGGCTACAATCCGTCGATGTACGAGCTGCTGAAGACGATCGACGACCCGGCCGCGCTGCGCCGACTCGAGCGCCGCCAGCTGCGCCAGCTTGCCGACGAGCTGCGCGCGTTCGTGCTGGAGTCGGTGTCCAAGACGGGCGGGCACCTCTCGTCCAACCTCGGCACGGTGGAGCTCACCATCGCGCTGCATTACGTCTTCGACACGCCCGAGGACCGCATCGTCTGGGACGTGGGCCACCAGACGTACCCCCACAAGATCCTCACCGGCCGGCGCGAGGCCATGGCGCGGCTGCGCATGCTCGAGGGCATCTCGGGCTTCCCCCGCCGCAGCGAGTCGGTCTACGACACGTTTGGCACGGCGCACTCGTCGACCTCGATCTCCGCGGCGCTCGGCATGGCGGTGGCGGCGCGCCTCAAGGGCGAGGCGCGCCGCTGCATCGCGGTCATCGGCGACGGGGCGATGTCGGCGGGCATGGCTTACGAAGCGATGAACAACGCCGGCGCTATGGACGTCGACGTGCTCGTCATCCTGAACGACAACGAGATGTCGATCTCGCCGCCGGTGGGCGCGCTTACCAACTACCTCGCACGCCTGCTCTCGGGGCGGATCTACTCCACCGCACGCCGCGCGAGCGAGCACCTGCTCAAGCGCGTGCCGGGGGCGTGGGAGCTCGCGCGCCGGGCGGAGGAGCACGTGAAGGGCATGGTGACGCCCTCGACGCTGTTCGAGGAGTTCGGCTTCAATTACATCGGCCCGATCGACGGCCACGACCTCGACGCGCTCATTCCGACCCTGGCCAACATCCGCAAGCTGCGGGGGCCGCAGTTCCTGCACGTCATCACGCGCAAGGGCCACGGCTACAAGCTCGCCGAGGACGACCCGATCGCCTACCACGGCCCGGGCAAGTTCAACCCGGCCGAGGGCCTCAAGGCGGCCGCGGGCGCGCGCGCCACGTACTCTCAGGTGTTCGGCGACTGGCTGTGCGACGCGGCGGCGCAGGATGCGCGCGTGGTGGGCATCACGCCGGCGATGCGCGAAGGCTCCGGGCTGATGCGCTACGCCGAGCTCTACCCGCAGCGCTACTTCGACGTCGGCATCGCCGAGCAGCACGCGGTGACGTTCGCCGCCGGCCTGGCCGCCGAGGGCATGCGGCCGGTGCTGGCGATCTATTCCACCTTCCTGCAGCGCGGCTACGACCAGCTCATCCACGACGTGGCGATCCAGAACCTGCCGGTGCTGTTCGCGCTCGACCGCGGCGGGCTCGTCGGCGGCGACGGCGCCACGCACAACGGCGCCTTCGACTTCGCCTACCTCCGCACGGTCCCCAACCTCACGGTGATGGCGCCGTCGGACGCCGAGGAGTGCCGCCGCATGCTCAGCACCGGGCTGCAGCTCGGCACGCCGGCGGCCGTGCGCTACCCGCGCGGCGCGGCGCCCGGCGAGCCGGGCCGCACGCTCGAGCCGCTGCCGCTCGGCAAGGGCGAGCTGCGCCGGCAGGGCCGGCGGGTGGCGATCCTCGCCTTCGGCGCGATGCTGCGCCCGGCGCTCGAGGCCGCCGAAGCGCTCGACGCCACGGTGGCGAACATGCGCTTCGTGAAGCCGCTCGACGTGGAGCTGCTCCTGAGCCTCGCGCGCACGCACGAGCTGCTCGTGACGGCGGAGGAGCACCAGGTGATGGGCGGCGCCGGCGCCGCCGTGTGCGAGGCGCTCGCGGCCCAGGGCCTGGAAAAGCGCGTGCTGCTGCTCGGGCTCCCCGACCGGTTCGTGGACCACGGCGATCCGGCGCGGCTGCTCGCCGCGGTGGGGCTGGACGCGGCCGGCATCGCGCAGTCGATCCGCGCGGCGATAGAATAGGGCCGATGAAGTCCCGCGACCTCTACAACATCCCGGACGTGCAGAGCACGCCCGACTCGCGCAAGCTCGCCATCGACAAAGTCGGCATCAAGGCGATCCGGCACCCGGTGCGCATCCAGGAGCGCTCGGGCGGCGTGCAGCACACCATCGCGACGTTCAACATGTACGTCGGCCTGCCGCACCATTTCAAGGGCACGCACATGTCGCGCTTCGTCGAGATCCTCGAGGCGCAGGAGCGCGAGATCACGGTGGAGTCGTTTCAGGTGATGCTGCGCGAGATGGTCTCGCGCCTGGAGGCCGAGGAGGGGCACGTGGAGATGTCCTTCCCGTACTTCATCGAGAAGCGCGCGCCCGTGTCCGGCGTGAAGAGCCTCATGGACTACGAGGTGACCTTCACCAGCGAGATCCGGCAGTCGCGCCAGAGCTTCACCATGAAGGTGGTGGTTCCGGTGACGAGCCTGTGCCCCTGCTCCAAGAAGATCTCGGCGCGCGGCGCCCACAACCAGCGCTCGCACGTCACGGTCAACGCCCGCACCAGCGAGTTCGTGTGGATCGAGGAGATCGTCGATCTCGTCGAGAAGCAGGCCTCGAGCGAGCTCTACGGGCTGCTCAAGCGGCCCGACGAGAAGTTCGTCACCGAGCGCGCCTACGACAATCCCAAGTTCGTCGAGGACCTGGTGCGCGACGTCGCGGCGGTGCTCAATCTCGACGAGCGCATCGAAGCCTACGTGGTCGAGTCGGAGAACTTCGAGTCGATCCACAACCATAGCGCCTACGCCCTGATCGAGAGGGATAAACGAAAGGGCTAGCGGCGTTCCTGATCGGCATGCTCGGCTTCGGCGCGACGCAGGGACAGGACCCCGCGAGGGAACGCGAGCGCATGGTGCGCGAGGTCGAAGCCATGTACGCCGACACGCGCGCCGAGACGGGCCTGGCCGCCATGTCCCCCGCCGTGCGCGCCGCGCTCGCGAGCGTCGAGCGCCACCGCCTGGTGCCGCCGGGACAGGCCGCGGCGGCCTACCGCAACCGCCCGCTGCCGATCGGCGGCGGGCAGACGATCTCGCAACCGTACATCGTCGCCCTCTCCACCGATCTCCTCGAGCCGCAGCCGGACCACGTGGTGCTGGAGGTGGGCACCGGCTCGGGCTACCAGGCCGCGGTGCTCGCCGAGGTGGTGAAGCAGGTCTACAGCATCGAGCTCCTCGAGGAGCTCGGCAAGACGGCGGCGGCGCGCCTGGCCGAAATGGGCTACCGCAACGTCGCGGTGCGCATCGGCGACGGCTACGCCGGCTGGCCGGAGAAAGCGCCGTTCGACGCGATCGTGGTGACGGCCGCCGCGCCGCAGGTGCCGCCGGCGCTTCTGGCGCAGCTCAAAACGGGCGGCCGCCTGGTGATCCCCGTCGGCGGCACCGACGAGCTCCAGTACCTCAAGGTCCTCACCAAGCGCGCCGACGGCGGCGTGGACGAGCGGCGCGTGCTGCCGGTGCGCTTCGTACCCCTGGTCCCCGGAAAATGATCAGAAGCGGCGGATCAGCGTCATGCTGTCGCCGTCGCGCTGCATCTCCACCCGGTTGAGGAAGCTCATGCCGAGCAGGGCGACGTCCAGGCCCTGCTCGATGACCATCGCTTCCACGGCGAGGAGCTCGACGGCCCCGAGGCTCACCCGGTCGAGCTGCAGGTGGTACACCGGCACGAGGCCGCTGGCCGTGCGCGTCACGCCGCGCCGGCCCTTGCGGTAGTCGAGCCCGAGCCGCAGCGCGTCGGCGCCGGGCAGCGTGATCAACGTGGCGCCGGTGTCGACCAGGAAGCGCACCCGTACGCCGTTCACGGCGCCGTCGGCGAGGAAGTGGCCGCGCGGATCGGCGGCGAGCGTCACCTGCGGCCGGTCGGTGGCGGGCTGCGCGCTGCGGTAGTGCTGGCCCTGCAGCAGCACGCGCGGCTTGCCGTCGATGAGGACGGTGGCGCGGTCGCGGCCGACCGAGACCACGGTGACGCCGCGCCAGCGCTGGCCGGCCTTGACCGTCTTCGGCTCGCCGCCATCGAGCACCAGCACGGCGGCCGTCCCGCCGATCACGCCCACCAGCGCGACGTCGGTGGCGGCCGCGGCGAGCGGCCAGGCGAGGGCGGCGAGCAGCGCAATAATAGGGGCCATGAAACCGGTGGCGGTGTTCCGGACGGCGCGCAGCGAAGGGCCGGGCTATTTTGCCACCGCGCTCGAGCGGCGCTCAATCGCCTGGCAGCTGGTGGCGCTCGACGAGGGGGCGCCGGTGCCGCGCGACGCGCGACGCTTCTCCGGGATCGCGTTCATGGGCGGGGCCATGAGCGCGAACGACGCCCTCGCCTGGATCGCGCCGGTGCTCGAGCTGATGCGCGAGGCGGTGCGCAAGGACGTTCCGCTGCTCGGCCACTGCCTGGGCGGCCAGCTGATGGCGCGCGCCTTCGGCGGCGCGGTGGGCGCGAGCCCGCGCAAGGAGATCGGCTGGGGAGAAGTGCGCGTGTGCGACAACGGCGTGGCGCGCGAATGGCTCGGCGAGCTGCGGTCTTTCGAGGCCTTCCAGTGGCACGGCGAGACCTTCAGCATCCCGCCGGGAGCGACCCGCGTGCTGGAGAACCCGCACTGCCCGAACCAGGCGTTCGCGCTCGGACGGCACTTCGGCCTGCAATGCCACGTCGAGATGACGGCGGAGCTGGTGGCGGGCTGGCTCGAGAGCGGAGCCGAGGAGATCCGCGCCTCGGCGGCGAGCCCCGCGGTGCAGAGCGCCGGCGAGATCCGGCGCGACCTCGAGCGGCGCCTGCAGGCGCTGCACGCCGTCGCCGACCGCCTCTACGACAAGTGGTGCGACGGGCTCGCGCGCGGCTAGTCAGTCGCGGAAGTTGATGAACTGCACCGGCAGGTCGGTGACCGACTTGCGAACGAGCTGGATGGCCGCCTGCAGGTCGTCCTTCTTCGCGCCCGAGACGCGCACCGCGTCGCCCTGGATGGATCCGGCCACCTTGAGCTTCGCGTCCTTCAGCAGCTTGACGATCTCCTTGCCGCGGTCCTGCGCGATGCCGACCTTCACCTTCACCGGCTGCTTCACCTTGTCGCCGGAGATCTTCTCGACGGCGCCCGGCTCGAGCGCGCGCACGTCGACGTTGCGCTTGGCGAGCCGCGCCCGCAGCACGTCGAGGACCTGGCCGAGCTTGAATTCGTCGTCGGCGTAGGCCGTCAGCTCCAGCTCCTTCTGCTCGACGCGGGCGTCCGAGCCCTTGAAGTCGAAGCGGTTGCCGATCTCCTTGTTCGTCTGCTCGACGGCGTTCTTGACTTCCTGCGCATTGACTTGCGACACGATGTCGAAGGAAGGCATCAGTCCTCCAGGTAGGCGTTGAGCTCGGCGCTCGTGAGGACGCGCTCGACGTAGCCGAAGCGGCCCTGCTCCTTCGCCTCGCGCGCCGCCTCGAGCAGGCCGCTCATCGCCGCCCGGTAGAGCGAGGTGGCGAAGCTGATGCGGCGCACGCCCGCCGCCTCGAGCTCGGCCACGGGGAAGGAGCGGCCGCGGATGCCGGCCATGAAGCTCACCGGCTTGTCCACGGCCGCGCACACGGCGCGCACCGCGGCGAGGTCGGGAAGGCCAGGGGCGAACAGCACCTCGGCGCCCGCCTGTGCGTAGGCCTGCAGCCGCCGCAGGGTGTCGTCGAGGTCGGGCCTGCCGCGCAGGAAATTCTCCGCCCGAGCGGTGAGCACGAAGCGGCCGCGGGCCGCCTCGGCGGCGGCGGCGACGCGCTCCACGGCGTGGCCGAAGTCGTAGAGCGGCTGCTCGCGCCGGCCGGTGGCGTCCTCGATCGAGCCTCCGGCCAGCCCCGCCTCGGCGGCGCGGCGGATGGTCTCGGCGACTTCCCGCGGGTCGTCGCCGAAGCCCTTTTCCAGGTCCGCCGACACCGGCAGGTCGACCGCGCGCGCGATCGCGGCGGCGTGCGCCAGCGCTTCTTCGCGCGTGACGCGCCCGTCGCGCCGGCCGAGCACGCCGGCACAGGCGCCGCTCGAGGTGGCAAGCGCGGGGAACCCCAGGCGCGCCAGCACGCGCGCCGAGCCGGCGTCCCAGGGGTTGGGCATCAGGAAGGCGCCTGGCCCGCGGTGCAGGGCGCGGAAGGCTTCCGCGCGGCTCATGGCCGGTTCATCCGCTGCAGCTCCGCGATCCAGCGCTCGGTCACGGCGCGGATCCAGGCCGCGTCGTCGGGCGATTCGTACAGGCTGAACACCGAAAGCGCCAGCGCCTTGCCGCGCACCAGGAGCAGCGTGCTGCTGGCAAGCACGTAATTCTGCCGTATGTCCGTGCCGAGGAACCGCGGCATCTTGGTGGGCTCCAGGCGCGTCCCGTACAGGAGCGACAGCACGTCCGGATCGCGCCGGATCTGGACGAGCGCGGTGGAAAGCCCCACCGGCTGGCTCTCGAGGTGGCGCGCGACATCGGTCTCGGGAGGCGGCGGGGTGAATCCGCGCAGCGCGTCCTCCGCCAGGCGCTGGAAGGCCCCGGGGGGGAGGCGCTCGCGCTCGTATACGCGGGGCGTCGCCACCAGCATGTAGCGGCGGAACTCCGGCGGGTCGCCTTGCGAGAAGCGCCGCAGGTCCGCGTCGCTGATGGCAAACAGGAGAATGCGGTTGGAGGCGGAGGTGAGCGCCTCGGCGAGCTCCTGCAGCCGCGGCGAGCCGGTGAAGGTGGTGTCGGCGAAGCCGGGCGGGGAATCCAGCACCAGGCGTGCATCGCCGAGCTGCACGCCGAAGGGCGCCGCGGCGGCGGAGCCGAGGGCGCAGGCGGCGGCGAGGGCGGCGAGGAGGCGCACGCGCCGCATTCTAGCCGCCGCGTCCGGGCCCGCGTGGCCGATAATCCGGCTTTTGGGAGCGCAAGGCTTTGGCGAAGATTCTCGGCACGCTGCCCCGGGGGGAAAAGATCGGCATCGCGTTCTCCGGCGGCCTCGACACCAGCGCGGCGGTGCACTGGATGCGCGCGAAGGGCGCGATTCCCTACGCGTACACCGCGAATCTCGGCCAGCCGGACGAGAGCGACTATGCCGACATCCCGCGCCGGGCGCTCGCCTACGGCGCCGAGAAGGCGCGCCTCGTCGAGTGCCGCCCGCAGCTCGTCGCCGAGGGCATCGCGGCCCTGCAATGCGGGGCGTTCCACATCTCGACCGGCGGGGCGACGTACTTCAACACCACGCCGCTCGGCCGGGCGGTGACCGGCACCATGCTCGTGGCCGCGATGCGCGAGGACGACGTCGACATCTGGAGCGACGGCAGCACGCACAAGGGCAACGACATCGAGCGGTTCTACCGCTACGGCCTGCTCGCCAACCCGCAGCTTCGCATCTACAAGCCCTGGCTGGACGCGCGCTTCATCGACGAGCTGGGGGGGCGCCGGGAGATGTCGGCCTACATGGCGAAGGCCGGCTTCGACTACCGGATGAGCGCCGAGAAGGCCTATTCGACCGACTCGAACCTCCTCGGGGCGACCCACGAGGCGAAGGACCTCGAGTTTCTCGACCAGGGCATCGCCATCGTCCAGCCCATCATGGGGGTGGCGTTCTGGCGCGAGGCGGTCGCGGTCAAGCCCGAGCGGGTGACGGTCGCCTTCGAGGCCGGCGTGCCGGTGGCGCTGAACGGCCGGCGCTACGCCGACGCGGTGGCGCTCTTCACGGAGGCGAATGCCATCGGCGGGCGCCACGGCCTGGGGATGTCGGACCAGATCGAGAACCGCATCATCGAGGCGAAGAGCCGCGGCATCTACGAGGCCCCGGGCATGGCGCTGCTGCACATCGCCTACGAGCGGCTCGTGACTGGGATCCACAACGAGGACACCATCGAGCAGTACCGGCTGAATGGCCGGCGCCTCGGGCGGCTGCTCTACCAAGGCCGCTGGTTCGACCCGCAGGCCCTGATGCTGCGCGAGGCCGCGCAGCGCTGGGTGGCGGGGACCGTGACGGGCGAGGTGACGCTCGAGCTGCGGCGCGGCAACGACTACTCCATCCTCGACACGAGGAGCCCGAACCTCACCTACAAGCCCGAGCGCCTCACCATGGAGAAGGGCGAGGAGGTCTTCTTCACCCCCGAGGACCGCATCGGCCAGCTCACCCTGCGCAGCCTCGACATCATCGACACGCGCGACAAGCTGCGCCTGTACGGGGAGGCGGGCCTGCTCGGCGAGCCGAGCGCGCCCGCGGTGCCGCTGCTCGGCGGGCGCCACAAGGACGAAGGAAAGCGCTGAGCCGCGCCTCGAGAGGTCTCCCCTAGCCCGCGACGCGGCCGCGCACCAGGAATTCCAGCAGCGCCTTCTGGGTGTGCAGGCGGTTCTCGGCCTCGTCCCACACCACGCTCTGCGGCCCGTCGATGACCTCGGCGGCGACTTCCTCGCCGCGGTGGGCGGGCAGGCAATGCATGAAGAGCGCCTCGTTCGCCGCCGCCTTCATCATCTCGGCGTCGACCTGCCAGTCCTGGAACGCGCGCCGGCGCACCTCATTCTCGGCCTCGAAGCCCATCGAGGTCCAGACGTCGGTGGTCACCAGGTGGGCGCCGCGGGCGGCGTCCATCGGGTCGGCGAACGCTTCGCAGTTGGCGTTGAGGCGCGCGGCCTCGACTTCATAGCCCGGCGGCGTGGAGACGTTCAGCTTGAAGTCGAACACCGCCGCCGCCTCGAGCCAGGTGTTGCAGACATTGTTGGAATCGCCGATCCAGGCCACGGTGCGGCCGCGGATGGCGCCGCGGTGCTCGAGGAACGTGTAGACGTCGGCGAGGATCTGGCAGGGATGGTAGTCGTTGGTGAGGCCGTTGATGACCGGCACCCGGGAGTGCCGCGCGAAGCGCTCCAGGATCTCCTGCTCGAAGGTGCGCACCATGATGACGTCGCACATGCGCGAGATCACCTGCGCCGCATCCTCCACCGGCTCGCCGCGCCCGAGCTGCGAGTCGCGCGTGTACAGGTAGATCGCCGCGCCGCCGAGCTGGTGCATGCCCGCCTCGAACGACATGCGCGTGCGCGTGGAGGGCTTCTCGAAGATCATCGCGAGCGTCCGGTCCTCCAGCGGCCAGTAGCGCTCGTAGCGCTTGAACCGGTCCTTGATCCAGCGCGTGCGCGCGAACAGGTGCTCGTGGTCCTCGCGGGCGAGGTCGCTGAAGCGCAGGAAATGCCGCAGCGTCATGCCGCGGCGCGCTTGCCGGCAAACGCCTGCACGAGCGGCGCGAGCCGGCTCACCACCTCGCGGCCCTCGGCCTCGCTCATCACGAGCGGCGGCAGCAGCCGGATCACGGTCTCGGCGGTGACGTTGACCACGAGGCCGGCGTCCAGCGCCGCCTTGACCAGGTCGGGGCAGGGCTGCGGCATGTCGACGCCGAGCATGAGGCCCGTGCCGCGCACTTCGCGCGGGCCGGCGAGGGCCGCGAGGCCCGCGCGGATGGTTTCGCCCACGCGCTCCGCGTTGGCGAGCAGGCCTTCGTCCTTGATGGTGTCGATGGTGGTGTTCACCGCGGTCATGGCGAGGGGGTTGCCGCCGAACGTGGAGCCGTGGTTGCCGGGCTTGAAGACGCCCTTGGCGCGGTTGCCGACCACGCAGGCGCCCACCGGCACGCCCGAGCCGAGGCCCTTGGCGAGCGCCACCACGTCGGGCTGGAAGCCCGCGTGCTGATAGACGAACCACTTCCCGGTGCGCCCCAGCCCGCACTGCACCTCGTCGGAGATGAACAGCCACTCCTCGCGCTCACAGATCTGCTTGAGGCCGCGCAGGTAGTCCATGCGGGCCACGTTGATGCCGCCCTCGCCCTGGATCGGCTCGACCATCACGGCCACGACGCTGCGGTTGTTGCCGGCGACCTGGCGCACCGCCTCCAGGTCGTTGAGCGGCACGCGCACGAAGCCCGACACGAGCGGCTCGAAGCCCGCGTGCACCTTGCGGTTGCCGGTGGCCGACAGCGTGGCGAGGGAGCGGCCGTGGAAGGCGTTCTCCATGACGATGATGGCGGGCTCGGCCACGCCGCGATCGTGGCCGTACTTGCGCGCCACCTTGATCGAGGCTTCCGTGGCTTCGAGCCCCGAGTTGCAGAAGAACACCTCGTCGAGCCCGGTGATGGCGGCCACGCGCTCGGCGGCGGCCTCCTGGTCCGGGATGCGCCAGAGGTTCGACGTGTGGATGACGCCGCTGCGGATCCTCGCGGTCAGGGCCTCCACCAGGCGGGGATGCCCGTAGCCCAGCGTGTTGACGGCGATTCCGGCCAGCGCGTCGAGGTAGCGCCGGCCCTGCTCGTCCCAGACCCAGACGCCTTCGCCGCGCACGAAGGCGACCGGCTGGCGCGCGTAAGTGTTCATGACGTGGGACATGGCGCCCCTCCCGGAATGAAAACGGCGGCCCGAGCCGCCGTTCGCGAGATGCTATCAGAAAACGCCTCAGGCGAGCCGCGCGAGGCCCCGCTCCTCCTCGGGGTGCAGCACCCGGATGCAGGGCACGTAGCCCTCGTGCACGATGCCGTGCATCTCCATGCGCTTGGTGGAGCGCAGCAGGTCGCCGAGGTATTCCACGATCGGGTCGGTGATGAGCTGCCCGGGCACGAGCACCGGGATGCCGGGCGGGTAGGGCACGATCTGGTCGGCGCACACGCGGCCGGCGAGCTTGCGGGTCACGCGCTCGCGCTCGTCGAAGAGCGGCAGCACCTCGCCGCCGCAGTAATAGGCGTCGCGCGGCAGGCAGCAAAGCTGCGTGAACGGCGGGATCTCGGGGGTCTGCACCAGGCGGCGCGGCGGCCGCCCCTGGCGCGCGATGCGCATGAGCGCGTCGTACAGCCGGGAGACCTTGGAGCGCGTGGTGCCGATGGTGAGCAGCAGCGTGAGGGTGTTGAAGGTCGATTTCTCGACCTGGATGTTGTAGCGCTCGAAGAGCTCCTTCTGCAGGTCCTCCACCGTGTAGCCGCAGCCGGAGATGTCGATCGTCACCTTGGTCGGGTCGAGCAGGATGCCGTCCTCGCGCACCGCGTCGGGCAGCAGGTCCTCGAGCTCCAGGCAGCGGAAGGCGCGCGTGGAATTGACGAGCGTGCGCAGCTCCCGGGCGAGCTCGAGCGTGCGCGACAGCAGCTTGTAGCCTTCCATCACCGCCTGCTTGCGGGCGATGTCGAGGCTCGCGATCAGCCCGTACTGCGGGCTGGTCGAGGTGTGCATGTTGAAATTTTCGCGGAACAGGTGCTCCCGGAAGTCTGGATCGTTCACGTGGATCATCGAGGCCTGCGAGAAAGCCGACAGGATCTTGTGCGTCGACTGCGTGGCGTAGTCGGCGCCGGCCTCGAGCGCGGTGGGGCGGAACGCCGGGTGAAAGCGCGCGAAGCCGTACCAGGCCTCGTCGATGATCACCTTGATGTTGCGCGCGTGCGCCGCCTCGATGATCGGCGCGAGGTCGTAGCGCAGCCCGTCGTAGGTGCACGAGGTGAGGATCAGCGCCTCGGCGTCCGGGTGCTCGTGGATCGCCTCCAGGATGGCGCGGCGCGGCACCGGGCCGTAGAGCCCGTATTTGCGGTTCAGCGCCGAGTCGAGGTAGATCGGGTGCGCGCCCGAGAGCACCACGCCGTGATGGACGCTCTTGTGGCAGTTGCGGTCGAGTAGCAGCTTCTCGCCCGGCGCGAGCAGCGTCTGGAAGATGACCTTGTTCGCCGTAGAGGTGCCGTTGGTGGCGAAGTAGGTACGCCGCGCGCCGAAGGCCTTGGCCGCCATTGCCTGGGCCTCGTTGATGACGCCCTTGGGCTCCATCAGCGAATCCAGCATGGGGACCGAGACCGAGAGGTCGGCGTCGAACACGTGCTCGCCCATGAACTCGTAGAAGTCGTTCACCCACGGGCTCGCGCGCAGCGACTCGCCGGAGGAGTGGCCGGGGGTATGCCACTGGTCCTTCGCCATCCACACGTAATTCTTCAGCGCGTCGTAGAACGGGGTGCGCGCGCGCTCCTGGATCTGGGCGTTGAGGATGCGATAGATGCCGCGGTAGTCGCGCTCCTCGCGGTAGAAGTAGCCGTCGACCGACTCGGCGAACAGCGCGTCGACGACGTCGTCCTCCTTTTCCTGCGCGATGAGGATGTACACGTCGAGCTCCGGCCGGAAGCGCGTGATGCGCTGGACGAGCTCGAGCGCCGACATCTGCAGCGTGCGCGCTTCCGCCGTGCCGTTCCTCGGGGTCAGGCTGTAGAGCGTATCGTCGACGAGCACCGCCTGCAGGTCGCCGTCGGACTCGATCGCCGCCAGCGCCTCCTTGGCGGTGGCGACGCCGTCGAAGGTGATGCCCAGGGGATTGTCGAGGGTGCGGGCCGCGGCGTTCAGGCCCTTGACGAACTCGCGCAGGACCAGCTGCTCGTCGTTGATCACCAGGATGCGGCACGCGAGCTTCGGCACCGGCGCGGCTCGCTATAATCTCGTATGCGGGAGCCGGTCGTCGCCGACAACAACGATCTTCAAACGCGGAGCGTTACTTCAGGGTCCTGATGGCGTGGGCGAGCCGGCTCTTGTGACGATCGCCCGCGTTCCGGTGCAGCACGCCTTTGGCCACCACGCGGTCGATCACCCGCTGGGAGTTGTGCAGCGCCTTTTCCGCCGCGGCCTTGTCGCCGCCGGCGATCGCTTTCTTCGCGTTCTTGATGGCGGTGCGCACCGCGGTGCGAAGGCTCATGTTGTGGGCGCGGCGCTCCTCGGCCTGGCGGGCGCGCTTGCGGGCGGACTTGATATTGGCCATGAAGTACTCGGTGCTCTCGAAAGGGGCGGGATTCTAGCATGAACCTGCTGCGCGCCCTAGCGACCGTGAGCAGCCTCACCATGGTGAGCCGCGTTCTCGGCTACGTGCGCGACTTCTTCATCGCGCGGCTGTTCGGCGCGAGCCTCGCCACCGACGCCTTCTTCGTCGCCTTCAAGCTGCCCAACCTGCTGCGGCGCATGTTCGCGGAGGGGGCCTTCTCGCAGGCGTTCGTGCCGATCCTGGCGGGGACCCGCCAGGGCAGCTCGCCGGAGGAGACGCGCACCCTCATCGACGCCGTGGCGACGCTGCTGTTCCTCGCGCTGGTGGCGGCCGCGGCGCTCGGCATGGCGGCGGCGCCGATCATCGTCTACGTCACCGCGCCGGGGTTCGCCGCCGATCCGGAGAAGTTCGGCCTGACGGTGACGCTCCTGCGCATCACCTTCCCGTACATCCTGTTCATTTCGCTCGTCGCGCTGGCCGCCGGGATCCTCAATACCTGGAACCGGTTTTCGGTACCGGCGCTGACGCCGGCCCTGCTGAACGTCGCCTTCATCGTGGGCGCGGTGTTCTTCGCCGAGCATTTCGACCCCCCGGTGCTGGTGCTGGGCTGGGCGGTGTTCGCGGGCGGCCTGCTGCAACTCGCGTTCCAGGTGCCGTTTCTCCTGCGTCTTGGGCTGCTGCCGCGCTGGCGGCTCGATCTTTCGCATCCGGGGGTGCGGCGCATCCTCACCCTCATGGCGCCGGCCGCGTTCGGGGTTTCGGTGAGCCAGGTGTCGCTCGTCATCAACCAGATCTTCGCCTCGTTCCTGCAGACCGGCAGCGTCTCGTGGCTCTACTACGCCGACCGGCTGATGGAGCTGCCCGCGGGCGTCCTGGGGGTCGCGGTGGGCACCATCCTGCTGCCCAGCCTGTCGAAGTACCATGCGCAGGCGAAGCACGACGAGTACGAGCGGCTGCTCGACTGGGGCCTGCGCATCGCCGTGCTGCTGGCCGTTCCGGCCGCCGCGGCGCTCGCGGTGCTCGCCCTGCCCTTCATCGCCACGCTGTTCCACTATGGCCGCTTCGGCGCCGAGGACGCCTGGATGACGCGCCAGGCGCTGATCGCCTACAGCATCGGGCTGGTGGGGATGATCCTGGTGAAGATCCTGGCGCCGGCCTTCTACGCCCGCCAGAACGTCGTGACGCCGGTCAAGATCGGCATTTTCACCCTCGCCGCGACGCAGGCGATGAACCTCGCCTTCATCGTGCCGCTGCAGCACGCCGGGCTCGCCCTGGCCATTGGCCTGGGGGCGTGCCTGAATGCCGCGCTCCTTTACCGGGTGCTGCGCCGCTCCGGCGCCTATACCCCGCAGCCGGGCTGGGCGCGGTTCCTCCTGAAGGTGGGCATTTCGGTGGCGTTCATGGCGCTGGTGCTCATGGCCGCCATGGGCGAGGCGGCCTGGTGGCTGGGCGCGGGCTGGGAGCGCAAGGTGCCCGCGGTGCTCGGCCTGGTGGCCCTCGGGGCCGCCGCCTATGGCGGCTGCCTGCTCGCGTTCGGCTTCCGGCCGCGCGATTTCTCCAAGCGCAGCATTGCGTGACGCTAGAGGCCTTTTCGCAGGCGGTAACGGGGGACGATTCCCGCATCGACCTCGCGCAGGCCTGCCTGCTGATCGCCGAGGACGCCTACCCGTCGCTCGACGTCGCGCACTATCTCGCCGAGATCGAAGGCATGGCGCACCGGCTGCGCGCCCGGTTGCCCTCGGCCTTTGGCGCCGAGGAGCGCATCGTCGCCCTGAACCGGTTTCTGTTCGAAGACCTAGGCTACCGCGGCAACGTCGATGAGTACTACGACCCGCGCAACAGCTACCTCAACGAGGTGATCGAGCGGCGCACCGGCATCCCGATCACCCTGTGCATCCTGTACATGGAGCTCGGGCGGCGCGTGGGACTGCCCCTCGAGGGCGTCTCGTTTCCGGGTCATTTCCTGGTGCGCCTGCGACTGCGCGGCGGCGTGATCGTGCTCGATCCTTTCGCGGGCGGCGTGCCGCAGTCGGAAGCGGAGCTGCGCGAGCGGCTGAAGCGGGTCATCCCCGAGGGCGCCACCGAGGTGCCGGTGGCCGAGCTGCCGCTCGAGCAGTTCCTCGAGCCCGCCACCAAGCGGCAGATCCTGGGGCGGGTGCTGCGCAATCTGAAGGGGATCTATCGCGAGGCCGACCAGCCGGAGCGGCTGCTCGGCGTGCTGAACCGCATGCTGCTGCTCTCGCCCGAGGCGCATGCGGAGCTGCGCGATCGAGGCTACGTCTACCACCGCCTGGAGTGCTGGCGGCCCGCCTTGCGCGACCTCACCGAATATCTCGAGCGCGACCCCGACGCGGCCGACCTGGACGAGGTGCGGGCGCGGATTCTCGAGCTCTCGACGCTGTGCGCCCGCCTGAACTAGGCGCCGTCCGCCCCAAACTCCTATAATTCAGTGTTTTAACCGAGTCCATGGTCGTCACGCACGGCTCTTTGCAGCGCGCCCGGGGCCGGTGCGCGTTGACCATCGGCAACTTCGATGGCGTGCACCGCGGCCATCGCGCGCTCATCGAGCGCGTCATCGCCAAGGCACGCGAGCTTCGACTGACATCCTGCGTCCTGACCTTCGAGCCGCATCCGCGGGAGTTCCTGGCGTCCGGGGCGGCGCCTCCGCGCATCACATCCCTGCGCGACAAGCTGGAGCTCATGGCGGCCACCGGGCTCGACCGGGTACATGTCGAGCGCTTCGACGCGCGCTTCGCCGCGCTGCCGGGGCAGCGCTTCATGGAGGACGTGCTGGCGCGAGGGCTGGGCGCCCGCTGGCTCCTGGTCGGGCGCGACTTTCGCTTCGGCGAGCGCCGGGCGGGGGACTTCGCGGCGCTGGAGGCGGCGGCGCCGCGGCTGGGATTCGAGGTGCAGGCAATGCCCGACGTGCAGCTCGAGGGCGTGCGAGTCTCGAGCTCGGCGGTGCGCGCGGCGCTGGGCGCCGGCAACCTGCGCGCGGCGGAGACGCTTCTCGGGCATCCGTACACCATCAGCGGGCGCGTCGCGCACGGCGCCAAGATCGGGCGCAGCCTGGGCTTCCCCACCGCGAACATCGTCCTGCGGCGGGCGCCGCCGCTCTCCGGGGTGTTCGTCGTGGAAGCCGAAGGTTTCGGGCCCGGCGTGGCGAGCCTCGGCCGGCGCCCGACGGTGAATCCGGTGCCGGTGCCGCTGCTGGAAGTGCATTTCTTCGACTGCCGGCGCGACCTCTATGGGGAGCACCTTCGCGTGCGCTTCCTCGAGAAGCTGCGCGACGAGGAGCATTATCCGGGGCTCGAGGCGCTCCGGGAGGCGATCGCCCGTGATGCGCGCCAGGCGCGCGACTACTTTGCGAAACATGGCTGACTACAAGGACACGTTGAATCTTCCGGAGACGCCCTTTCCCATGCGGGGCGACTTGGCCCGGCGCGAGCCGCAATGGGTGCGCGAGTGGCAGGAGCGCGGCGTCTATCGGCGGCTGCGCACGATCGCCCGCGGCCGGCCCCGCTTCGTGCTGCACGACGGGCCGCCGTACGCCAACGGCGACATCCACATCGGCACCGCGGTGAACAAGATCCTGAAGGACATCATCGTCAAGTCGAAGACGCTCGCAGGGTTCGATGCGCCCTACGTGCCCGGCTGGGACTGCCACGGCATGCCCATCGAGGTGCAGATCGAGAAGAAGCACGGCAAGAACCTGCCGCCCGAGCAGACGCAGCGCCTGTGCCGCGCGTTCGCCACCGAGCAGATCGAGCGCCAGAAGCGCGATTTCGAGCGCCTCGGGGTCCTCGGGGACTGGGAGCGCCCCTATCTCACCATGGCCTATGGGAACGAGGCGGACGAGATCCGCGTGCTCGGCCGGCTCCTGGAGAAGGGCTATGTGTACCGGGGACTGAAGCCCGTCAACTGGTGCTTCGACTGCGGCTCGGCGCTCGCCGAAGCCGAAGTGGAGTACGAGGATCGCGAGGACCCCGCGATCGACGTCGGCTTCCGCCTGATCGAGGAGGACCTGCCGCGGCTGCGGGCCGCGTTCGGCCGCGAGCGACTGCCGGACAAGCCGGTGTTCGCCGTGATCTGGACGACCACCCCGTGGACCCTGCCGGCCAACCAGGCCTTGAACGTCCATCCCGGGCTCGTCTACCACCTGGTCGAGACCGCCAAGGGCCTGCTCATCCTGGCGGCCGAGCTGCAGACTTCGTGCCTCCGACGCTACGGGCTCGCCGGCGAGACCCTCGCGGCCTGCAAGGGCGCCGCGCTCGAGCGCATCCGCTTCCGTCATCCCTTCTACGAGCGGAGCGCGCCCATCTATCTTGGCGACTACGTCACCCTGGAGGCCGGGACCGGCGTGGTGCACTCGGCGCCGGCCTATGGCGTGGAGGATTTCGACTCCTGCCGGCGCTACGGCATGAAGGACGAGGAGATCCTGACGCCCGTGCTCGGCGAGGGGCGCTTTGCCGCTTCGCTGCCGCTCTTCGGCGGCATGCCGATCTGGGAGGCAAACGCCGCCATCCTGCGCACGCTCGAGGAGCGCGGCGTCCTCTTCCACCAGGCACGCCACACGCATAGCTACATGCACTGCTGGCGCCACAAGACGCCGGTCATCCTGCGCGCGACAACGCAATGGTTCGCGGCCATGGACAAGGCGGTCGAGGGCGAGACGCTGCGCGCCACCGCGCTGCGGGGGATCGAGGCGACCGAGTTCTTCCCGGCCTGGGGCCAGGCGCGGCTGCATGGCATGATCGCCAACCGCCCGGACTGGACGCTGTCGCGCCAGCGGCAATGGGGCGTGCCCATGCCCTTCTTCCTGCATCGCGAGACCGGCCGGCTGCATCCGCGCACCGCCGAGCTGCTCGAAGCGGTGGCGCAAGCGGTGGAAAAAGGCGGCATCGAGGCCTGGCAGTCGATGCGCGCCGAGGACCTGCTCGGCGCCGAGGCGCCGCAGTACGAGAAGAGCCGCGACACGCTGGATGTGTGGTTCGACTCGGGCGCGACGCACTTCACGGTGCTGCGCGGCTCGCACCGCGACGAGACCGGGTTTCCGGCAGCCCTCTACCTCGAGGGCTCCGACCAGCACCGCGGCTGGTTCCATTCCTCGTTGCTCGTATCGTGCATGCTGGACGGGGTGGCTCCGTACCGCGCGCTGCTCACCCACGGGTTCGTGGTGGACGGCGAAGGCCGCAAGATGTCGAAGTCGAAGGGCAACGTGATCGCGCCGCAGCAGGTGTCCAATTCGCTCGGCGCCGAGATCCTGCGGCTGTGGGTCGCCTCGACGGACTACTCCGGCGAGCTGTCGATTTCCAACGAGATCCTGAAGCGCGTCGTCGAAAGCTACCGGCGCGTGCGCAATACGTTGCGCTTCCTGCTCGCCAACACCTCCGACTTCGATGCGGCGCGCGACGCGGTCGCGGTCGCGGAGATGCTGGAGGTCGACCGCTACGCTCTCGCCATGACAGCGCGCCTTCAGGCGGCGGTGTGCGAGGACTACGAGCGCTACCAGTTCCACCTCGTCGCGCAAAAGCTGCAGGCGTTCTGCTCCGAGGATCTGGGCGCCTTCTACGTCGATGTCCTCAAGGACCGCCTCTACACCTGCAAGGCGCAATCGAAGCCGCGGCGCTCGGCGCAGACGGCGCTCTGGCACATCACCCACAGCCTGGTGCGGCTGATGGCGCCGATCCTCTCGTTCACCGCGGAGGAGCTCTGGCGTGTATTCAACGGCGACGCCGACGACAGCGTCTTTTTCCACACCTTTCACGAGCTGCCGCGCGTCGAGGGCGCCGAGGCGCTGGTGGCCAAGTGGGAGCGGCTGCGCGTCCTGCGCGACCCGGTTCGCAAGGAGATCGAGCGGCTGCGCGCCGACGGCAAGGTCGGCTCGTCGCTCCAGGCGGAGGTGGACTACCACGCGCCGGGCGACGACTACGGGCTTCTGGCGAGCCTCGGAGATGAGCTCAAGTATTTTCTGCTCACCTCGGCGGCCCGCGTTCAGCGCGCCCCGGAGCCTCGCGCGCACGTCGCCCCCAGCGCGCATGCGCGCTGCGAGCGCTGCTGGCACTACCGCGCCGACGTCGGAGACGAAGGGCTGTGCGCACGGTGCGAGAGCAACCTGCGCGGGGACGGCGAAACGCGCTCGCATGTCTAGGAGCTGGCCGTGGTTCGCCGGCGCGGCGCTCATCGTGCTCGCCGACCAGTTGACCAAGGTGCTCGCGCTCGCGCACCTCGCCCCCGGCGAGCGCGTCGAGGTGACCGGCTTCCTCAATCTGGTCCTCGTGTTCAACAAGGGCGCGGCCTTCAGCCTGCTCGCGGGCGCGGGCGGCTGGCAGACGCCGGTCCTGGTGGGCTTCGCGGCGCTCGCGTCGGCCGTGATTGCCGTGCTCATCGTGCGCTCGCCGCACGAGCGCCTGTTCAGCGGCGGGCTTGCCCTCATCCTGGGCGGGGCGCTGGGCAACGTGATCGACCGCCTGCGCTTCGGCCACGTCGTCGATTTTGTCGACCTGCACGCCGGCGGCTGGCACTGGCCGGCGTTCAATGTCGCCGATGCGGCCATCACGGTCGGCGCGGTGCTGCTCATCGTGGACGGCCTGCGCCCGCGCCGGAAGCAGGGATGAGCGACAATCCCGCCATGGAGGTCCTGCTCGCCAACCCCCGCGGCTTCTGCGCAGGCGTCGAGCGCGCCATCGAGATCGTCGAGCGGGCGATCGAGCTGCACGGCGCGCCGATCTACGTGCGCCACGAGATCGTGCACAACAAGTACGTCGTGGACGACCTGCGCGCGAAGGGCGCCGTGTTCGTCGAGGAGCTCGACGAGGTGCCGGTGGGGGCCACCGTCATCTTCAGCGCGCACGGGGTGGCGAAATCGGTGCGCGACGACGCCGAGCGGCGCGGCCTCAACGTCTTCGATGCCACCTGCCCGCTGGTCACCAAGGTGCACGTGGAGGTGGCGAAGATGCTGCGCGAGGGCTACGAGATCGTCATGATCGGGCACCGCGGCCACCCGGAGGCCGAAGGCACGATGGGCCAGGCGCGCGCCGGCATGCACCTCGTGGAGGAGGTCGGCGACGTGGCCGCGCTGAACCCGGGGTCGGCCAAGCTCGCCTACGTCACCCAGACCACCCTTTCGGTCGACGACGCCGCCACGATCATCGCCGCGCTCAAGGCGCGCTTCCCCGACATCCGCGGGCCCAAGCGCGACGACATCTGCTATGCGACGCAGAACCGCCAGGACGCGGTCAAGTTCATGGCGCCGCAATGCGACGTGGTGATCGTGGTGGGCTCGCCCAACAGCTCGAACTCCAACCGCCTGCGCGAGGTTGCCGAGCACATGGGGGCGGAAGCCTACATGGTGGACTCGGAGGCCGACCTGCGGCCGGAGTGGATCGCGGGCAAGCGGCGGGTCGGCGTGACGGCCGGCGCCTCGGCGCCCGAGGTGCTGGTGAACGCGCTGGTGGCGCGCCTGCGCGAGCTGGGCGCGCAGAGCGTGCGCCCGCTCGAGGGCATTACCGAGAACGTGGTATTCAGCCTGCCGCGCGAGCTCGCGCGTCAGCGCGGCGCGTAGGGCCCGCGGGCGGGCGGCGGCTCGACCGGCTTCACCGGCGTTGGCTGCGCTTCGGGTGGCTGCGGCTCGCGCTGGCTGCGCGGCGGCAGGATCCCCGTCTTGGGATAGCCGGCCGCGTCGAGCATGCGGTGGTATGCGCCTTCCTCGAACCCTTTCTGCACGCTGCGCCCCACCAGCAGCGCCGGCACCGAGCTGCTCCCGACCGCGTTCTTGAGCTCGTTGATGCTTGCCTCGTCCGACACGCTGACTTCGGCAAAGGGCACACCTCGCGTATTGAGGAGGCTGCGGGCGAGGTCGCAGGCCTCGCAGCCGGGGGTCGAGAAGAGCTTCACCGGGAAGCTCTTGGCTGCGACCTGCAGCGAATACGGCTCGGCGGCGGCGGGGGCTTCGCCCCCCGCGGGGGCACTGCGCTTCTGCACGCTCTTCGCCGTGGGCGGCGGCGGCGTGTCGGTGAAATGGGTCCTCCCGGACGCATCGGTCCAGCGGTAGAGCTGCGCCGCCGACGGCAAGGCCATCGTCAGCAGGACCGCTCCGATCAGCATTCGCATGGTGTTCTCCCTCGGTTGGCGCTTCATCTTACCTCGCGGCCGCCTCCGGCTTCGGGTCGAAGGTGACCTCGATCAGCTTCTGGGTCTTGACCGGCCGTCCGGCGATGCGGGCGGGGGTATAGCGCACCTGGCGCAGCGCTTCGAGCGCGGCCTCTTCGAAGACTCCCGCGACCGGCCGGACCTCCACGATGTCGACCGACTCGACCGTCCCCTCTTCGCTCACGAAGATCCGGGCCTTCACCGTGCCGGCAAGGCGCGACAGGTACGCGTGCTCCGGAATGACGAGGGGCCCGCGCTCGATCGGCACCGCGGGCTCGTCCACCTCGCTGTTGCGGTAATAGCGCACCGGCGTCGGGATGCTGGAACCCGCCTGGGCGGACTCGGCATCGATGCCGAGTCCGCCCGGGGAGCTGGCGCGGCCGGACGCGGCGCCGCCTCAGGGCGCGGCGCGCCCGGCTCGAGCCCGGCCGGCGCCGGCGCCGGCTGCAGGGTTACCTTGAAGGCCGGCTGCAGCCCGTGGCGCCAGGCGCCGGGCGCAAGGTCGAGCGTCATCATCACGAGCAGGTGCACGCCGGCCGACAGGGCGAGCGCCCAGCCGAACGTGTGCTGCGGCTCCGCCCGCGGCTCAGTCAACTTCCTTGTACCAGTAGGAGCGGGTGCGCCGCTCGAGCGTCAGTCCCGGCGGCGTCTGCACCGACGTGCCGGAGATCACGGCCTGGTACTTGGCGCCGTCGATCTCAACCACCACGGGCACCGGGGAAGGCAGGTAGCCGCCGCCGGGGTGGACGGCCGCCCGGTCGGCAACGGTAACCCCGCCCGAGCTGTTGAGGTCGTTGGTTGCGGCGCCGTCGGCGAAGCTCACCAGGTACTCGCGCGCGATGCCGAGGTTGGAACCGCACGAGCCGCCTCCGGCCGAGGCGCTCGGCTGGTTGGTGTTGAAGAACGTGGTGCCGGCAATGGTGGTGGCGCTCGAAATCACCTTCTCGCCGCCGAGCAGGTTGATGCGCCAGCCGCGGTCATTTACGCCGTCGACACTGGTGGCGTCGAATACCCCGGTGGTGTCCGGATTGTGGTGCGTGATCGAAGCGCCGGTCGGCGCCGTGCCGAAGCCGGAGATGCGTACCGAGGTCGCGTTCAGCACCCCCGCCTGGGGGTTGCCGGGGTCACTGGAGTCGCGGTCCTTGAACATGTAGAAGGCGTTTTGAAC
>DATLGR010000364.1:0-7598 GCA_035540415.1 Burkholderiales bacterium
TCGGTTGGACGATTCACGATGAAGCCTACATGCTGCTCAGGCCCGAACGGGCGCACGACGAGGATGCTTGCGCCATACAGGGGATCGTGAAGCTCGGGCTTGGCGATGAGGATGAGCGGCCTGGACACGTCGGTGGCATAACCCGGCGCGGCCGAGCACAGGAAGAAGAAAAAAGCTGCGAGGCTGCGGCGCATCGTCGAGGCTCCTGAACGTCCATGGCCGCTCCGCGAGCGGCCGCCGTGAGCGGGCGCCGCAAAGAATGCGCCCGGGCGAAAGCTGCGAGCCCTGCCCGGGCGCGCCGACAGGACTACCTATTTGTCGTCCGTGGCCTTGTCGACGGCGTTTTTGGCGTCGCCGTACTTCTCCTGGGTCTTGCCCTCGGCCTGCTTGGCCATGCCCTTGCCCTGCTGCTCCTTGCTGCCGGTCATTTCGCCAAGCTTCTCCTGGGCTTCGCCCGCGGCGTCCTTGGTTTTGCCCTTGATCTGGTCCTTGTTCATAGACACGCACCTCCGTAGTTGATGATGGACGGGTGCCCGGATGGCGGTCGTCCAGACCCCATGGGCCTTGCAGGGCGCATGCCCGCGCGCGCGGCGAGCCGCGCCGCTGTAAGCCCCACACGCTTGGTAAATAAGCGCAAGCCACTGACGCGAGGGCGGTTATTTCGGTATGCTGCGCGCGACAACGATGCCGCCATGGCACTCGACCTTCCGCCCCTCGTAATCTATGCGCTGCTCGCCGCGGCGCTGGCAGCGCCGGCCCTCGCCGGGCTGGCGCTCGCACGCCGCCGTGAGACGGCGCGGCTGCGCGCGCTCCTCGACAGCGTCCCGGCCCCCATCGCCCATGTCGACGCCGACGAGGGCGTGCGCTTCGCCAACAGCGCCTGCGAGGAGTGGTTCGACCGCGAGCGCTCCGCGATCGTCGGGCGGCCGCTGCGCGAGCTCTTCGGAAAGTCCGCCTATGACGCGGCGCGCCCGTTCGTTGCGGAGGCGCAGGGCGGGCGCCACGCGACGTTCGAAGCCGAGCTGCCGGCGGCGCGCGGCCGCACGCGCCACGCGCAGGTGACCTTGGCCCCGGCGGCCGGCGCAGCGCAGCGCTCGCGCGGCTTTACCCTGGTGCTCGCACCGATCGACGCCCTGAAGGCCATGGAGCGCGAGCTGAGGCGCCTCGCGCATTACGACGCGCTGACCGGGGCCGCGAACCGCGTCGCCTTCGACGATCACCTGTGGCGCTCGCTCGCGCGCGCCCGGCGCACCGGTGCCCTCACTGCCGTCATGCACCTGGACATCGACCGCTTCAAGGAGGTGAACGCGCGCCTCGGTCGCGCCGCCGGCGATGAGATCCTGCGCGACCTTACGCTGCGCCTGCGCGCGAGCCTGCGGGCCACCGACACGATCGGCCGCTTCGGCGGCGACCACTTTGCGGTGGTGCTCGAATCGATTGGCGGACGCCTCGAAGCCGAGCAGGTGGCGCGCAAGGTGCTCGCCGCGATCCGCAAGCCGCTGGCGTTTGCCGGCCAGGACCTGGTCATCACGACCTCCATCGGCATCGCCATCGCCGGGCACGACGCGGCGCCCGAGCAGCTCATGCGCGACGCCGAGACTGCGCTCGCGTGGGCCAAGTCGGGGGGCCGCAATACCAGCCGCGTGATCGAGCATCCGATTGCAGTGACCGGCGCGGAGATCCGGTCGGCGGCGGTGCGCTCCGCCTCATGAGCGTGCGCCGGGAGCTTCGCGTCGCGGGACTCGCCGCCCCGATCAGCCACTACTGCGATGCCGTGCGCTTCGGCAACCTGCTGTTCGTCTCCGGCGTGCCGCCGACGGACGCTGCGGGCGCCGTGGTCGGCGGCGACGACGTGGTCGAGCAGACGCGCCAGGTGCTGCGCAATCTCCAGCGCGTGCTGGAGGCGGCCGGCGCCGGCTTCGGCGACGTGCTCAAGGTTACCGTCTACCTGACCGACGTGGAGGACCGCGCCAGGATCAACCCGGTGCGGCAGGAATTCTTCGGTGCGGCGCGGCCGGCGAGCACGCTCGTCGGGGTGAGCGCGCTCGCCATACCGGGGATGAAGGTCGAAATCGAGGCCGTCGTCGGCCTCCAGGACAAGGACCACCCGTGATGAAAGCCGCCTTGGCCGCCGCCGCGATGCTCGCGCCCGGTTTCGCGCACGCCCACCACTTCATGGAGCGCGCGCTGCCGCAGACGGCGTTCGAGGGGTTCCTCTCGGGGCTCGGCCACCCCGTGATCGGCCTGGACCACGCTGCCTTCATCGTGGGCGCAGGGTTCGCGCTCGCATTGCTCCCGCGCGGAGGTTGGGGCATCGCCGCGCTGCTCGCCGGCGCGCTTGGCGGCGCCGCGCTGCACCTCGCCGGAATCGAGATTCCCGGCGCGCAAGCCGGCGTGGCGGTGTCGGTGCTGCTCGTCGGCGCCCTCGTGATCGCGCGCCGCCGAATGCCGTGGCGGTGGATGGCCGGGGCGGTGGCCCTTGCGGGCGTGCTGCACGGGCACGCGTACGCGGAGACCGTATTCGGCGCCGAGCCGGCGCCGCTCGCGGCTTATCTCGCGGGCTTCACCGCCGTGCAGGCCGCCGTGGCCGCCGGCGCCTTTGCGTTGCATCGCTGGCTGCAGGCAGGCCGCGACGTGGGGGCCGCGAGCATGGCCCTCGGCGCCCTGATCGCGGCCATCGGGGCGACGTTCCTCGCGCTTTAGCGCGGACGCTGCGGAGGCGGCGCTTCCCGGGGAGAAGGCGGGGCGGCCGGACCCGGCGCCACGGCTTGCTCCTGCCGCAGGCACTGCTCGCGCAGCACGCCTTCGAGGTCGGCGCAGCGGCTCACCGCGGGGCCCGTGCGGGGGATGCCCGAGGTCTCGCCCGGCAGGATGGAGCCGCCCTTGATCGCGCCGTCGGCCGGACGCGAGCCGTCCCGGCTCTCGCCGGGAGGCGTGTTCGCCCGTTCAGCGGGCTGCGCACCCGATGTGGCCGGCATCCCGATCATTCCGGCCACGAGCAGCGCCATCATGCGCGCGGATCCCATGCCCGGGCCCGAGCAATTCAGGGGCCCGCGGATGCCCGGTCGCCCGTGGTAGGGTCCATCATCTTCGGCACCTCGACAATGCGGTCCGCCGGGAAGCCGGACAGCCTGGCATGCTCCTTGACGACGTTCTCGTCCTCCGCGAGGTACACGCAGAACGTCCGATCTCCGGCCACATAGGAGTGCTGCCACTGGACCCTCGGGGCGAGCTTTGCCAGCGCCTGGTTGGATTGCGCGGCCGCCTGGCACATTTGTTCGGCGCTCATCGACCCGATGTTGGGCACCTGACGCTCGATCACGTATCTGCGCATGTTCGCCTCCGGAGTTGAGGTTGTGCGACGAAAGGGGGTGGACGAAGCCTCCCGGCGAAAGTTCCGCCGACCGGCGCCGGCTACGGCAGCAGCTGTCCGCCGGTCGCCCCGTACACCATGCCGGTGACGTAGCTCGACTCGGTGCTGGCGAGGAGCACGTAGATCGGCGCCATCTCCGCGGGCTGCGCGGCGCGCTTGAGCGCCGTGCTCTGGCCGAAGTGCTCAACGTCCATGGTGGACGGTATGAGCGGCGTCCACACCGGACCCGGCGCTACGGCGTTCACACGGATTCCGCGCGCGGCAAGCTCCTGCGCAAGGCCCTTGGTGAAGTTCGCGATGGCCGCCTTGCTGGCCGCGTAGTGAAGAAGGTGCGGCTTGGGCTGATAGGCCTGGATCGAGGTGGTATTGATGATCGAGGCGCCGGGCGGCATCTGCGGAATCGCCGCCTGGCACAGGTAGAACATCGCGTACACGTTCGTCCGGAAAACGCGGTCGATCTCCTCCGGCGGCATCTCGAGGATGCTTGCGTGCGTCATCTGGAAGGCCGCGTTGTTCACCAGGATATCGAGGCCGCCGAACTCGCGCACCACGTGCCGCACGATCTCGCGGCACTGCGCAGGGTCGCGCACGTCGCCCGGCACGAGCAGGCAGCGCTGTCCCGAGCGCTCGATCACGCGGGCGGTCTCGCGCGCGTCCTCTTCTTCCTCGCCGGGAAGGTAGCCGATGGCCACTTGCGCGCCTTCGCGCGCGAAGGCGAGCGCCACCG
This sequence comes from Burkholderiales bacterium, assembly GCA_035540415.1. GTDB lineage: Bacteria > Pseudomonadota > Gammaproteobacteria > Burkholderiales > SG8-39 > SCGC-AG-212-J23. Next base: position 4,101 of record DATLGR010000364.1, read on the forward strand.
CCCGCCCGATGCCGCTGTCGCCGCCGGTAATGAGCGCCTTTCGATGCATCAGCCGCCCGGCGCCCCGGTAGCTCGCCTCGCCGTAGTCCGGGCGCGGCTGCATCTTCGCTTCGAGCCCCGGCGGCTCCTGGTGCTGCGGAGGGAAGGGCTGCTGCGGCTGCTGCCGGCGCGGATCTTCGAGGCTCTTCATGAGGCGCGGGGTGCAAGAATCGATCCGCGCCGGCGAGCGATGCCTACTGCGCCGGGCGAATGGTGCGCTCCGGCGTGAGCTCGACGCGCTGGCCGACGTTGATCTGCGGCTCGCCGCGCGGCATGTCGACGTATTGCATGCGGCCATCGTCCATGCGGATGCCCAGGCGCATCATGTCGCCGGCGGGGCGCGCCGTGGCTCCGGCGGCCGCCACGGCGGCCGGCGCCGGGCTCACCGACTGCACCACGCCGCTGCCGGCGCGGTAGGGCATCTCCTGGGCCTGCACTTGCGGTTTCGCCGCGGGCGCGGCCGCGGTGGGCTGCCCGACCTGGCCGGGCGCGCAGCCGGCGAGAGCGAGAATGGCGGCGAAGGAAAGCGGTGTTGCGACTCGAAGCATGGGCGGACCTCCGTGTTGTGACGCCCCGCCGTAGCAAGCGCCGTTCCGCGGCCCCGGGCGCCTGCCCGTGAAATCCTGACAGCGGGGCAGCGACAGGGCGTCGCCGAACTGTTCCACGCGGGCCCCGCGATTCGCGGCTGGAAATCGCCGCTGGTGCTGATAACCTCGCGCCACGAACAACAAGGCAGGAGGAGCGATCATGAATCGAGCGAAGCTCACCCGAGTGCTGTCCGTGGTGCCCGAGCGCTGCGAGCGCGCACTCAGCGGGACGCGTTTTCGCCCCGACGCGGGAGCCTGCGTGCACCCCGAGCGCCTGACCCACCTTACGCGGTTTCTCCACTGGCTCGGCCCGCTGGAGGCGCTGACGAGAGACGATCAGCGCGTGCTCGGCCTGGCGAACGGGTCCGGGCGTCCCACCCACCCGGCGGATGAGGACGATCCCGAGCCCGAGTCCGAGCTCGCCGTCGGCAGCGGCCTGCTGACGTCGGGCTGACGCAACGGCACGGCCCTTGCAACGCCGGCCGAGTAACCACCAACCGAAGGAGCCGCTATGTTGAGTTGGGCGATTGCATTCTTGATCATCGCGATCATCGCCGCCGTTTTCGGATGGGGCGGAATTGCCGCCGGAGCGGCCGGCATCGCGCAGGTGCTGTTCTGGCTTTTCCTGATCGCTTTCGTGATCTCGCTGGTGATGGGGCTGATGCGCGGGCGCGGACCCGGCGCGGGACCTCGCGTCTAGCGGCCAGCGTAAATTCCGGACCGGTCCCCCGCCGTCGGCGGGGGACCGCCGGTCAAACTTTCAGCGGGACACCCGGCCGGGACGCTCGAATCACGCGAGTTCCGCGCGCACGAGCTCGACGCCCTGCACAAGCGCCTTCAGCTTGGCGAACGCGGCGGCGCGGGGCAGGTACTTCATGCCGCAGTCGGGGGCGAGCACCAGGCGCTCCGCGGGCACGACCCGCAGTCCGGCGCGGATGCGCGCCGCCACGGTCTGCGGGGACTCGACCTGGCTGCTGCCGAGGTCAATCACGCCGAGCATCACCGTCTTACCGCCCAGCGCGCCCAGGACCCCGAGGTCCAGGCGCGGCTGCGCCGCCTCGATCGAGATCTGGGTGGCGGTCGAGTCCGCAAGCTGCGGCAGGAAGGAATAGCCGCTCGGCTTGTCCTTCACGGCAGCCGCATAGCCGAAGCACAGGTGCACCACGGTCGTCCCCGGGATGCCGGCGAGCGCCCGGTTGATCGCCTTCACGCCGTAGCGCGCCGCGCGCTCGGGGCGCGCCTGCAGCCAGGGCTCGTCGAGCTGCACGACGTCGGCCCCCGCGGCCTTGAGGTCCCTCAGCTCGGCGTTGACCGCGTCGGCGTAGGCCATGGCGAGCGCCTCTTCGTCGCGGTAATAGTCGTCCTGGGCCTGCTGCGCCATGGTGAACGGGCCAGGGAGGGTGATCTTGATGCGCCTCGCGGTATTGGCGCGCAGGAACTCGACATCGCGCACCTCGACCGGCGCGCGCCGCCGGATCGGCCCGGTGACGCGCGGCACCACCGAGCGTGCGCCGGTGCGGTTCACCGTGGTGCCCGGATTTTCGATGTCCACGCCCTCGAGCGCGGTGGAGAAGCGATTGGAGTAGCTTTCGCGGCGCATCTCGCCGTCGGTGATGATGTCGATGCCCGCGCGCTCCATGTCGCGGATCGCGAGCAGGGTGGCGTCGTCCTGCGCCTGCTCGAGGAAGGGCGGCGCCACGCGCCAGATTTCGGGCGCGCGCACCCGTGGCACCTTGGCCCCGAGCTTGTCCCGGTCGATGAGCCAGCCGGGCTGCGGATAGCTTCCGACGACCGTCGTTTCCAGGATCATTTCACGCCCAGCCTGCGCGCAAAGCGCGCGCCGATTTCCAGCTCCTTGTGCACCATCGCGGCGAACTGTTCCGGCGTGGTATTGAGGCGCACCAGCGCCGCCGATTCGAGCTTCGCGGCGAGCTCCGGGTCGGCGAGCGCGCGGTTGATCTCGGCGTTGATCCGGGCCACGATGTCGCGCGGCGTGCCGGCGGGGGCGAAAAAGCCCAGCCACGAGGTGAACATGTCGTACTGGGGCAGCGTTTCCTTGATCGTCGGGATCTCGGGCATGCCCTTGTACCGCTGCGCTTCCACCACCGCCATGGCGCGCAGTTTCCCCGATTTCACGTGGCCCATCACCGAGGCGAGCGAAACGAACGCGAGCGGGATCTGGCCTCCGAGGAGATCGGTGATCGCGGGGCCGGCGCCTTTGTAGGGCACGTGCACGATGTCGATGCCCGCCGTCTCGCGAAGCAGCTCTCCGGCGAGGTGCATCGGCGAGCCGATGCCGGAGCTGCCGTAGGAGAGCTTTCCCGGGTGCGCGCGGGCGTAGTCGATCAGCTCGCGCACCGAGGCCGGGGCGAAGCCCGGGTGCGCGGCGAGCGTCACGACCACCTCGACGGCGGCCGCGATGGGCACGAAGTCCTTCACCGGGTCGTACGGCAGGCCGGGGTAGAACGACGAGCCCGTGCCGTGCGAGGTGCCCGCAGTGAGCAGCAACGTGTGGCCGTCGGCCGGCTGCCGCGCCACGTACTCGGAGCCGATGGTGCCGCCCGCGCCGCCGCGGTTCTCCACCACCACCGGCTGCTTGAAGGCTTCCGCCAGCTTCTGCGCGACGGGGCGGCCCACGACGTCGAGCGCGCCCCCGGGCGGAAACGAAATGACGAGGCGCACCGCGCGGTTCGGATAAGCCTGCGCCGCCGCGGCCGAGGCCGCCGCAAGCAGCAAAACCGCCAGCGCGGCCGCTGGCCAGCGCCGCTTCCCTTTGCCCATCGTCGCCTCCTTTCGCCGCGGATGGTACACGCGAAATGAACGCCGCCGGATCCGGTTCGCAGGGCTTCGAGGGCTACGAGAGCTGCAGCAC
>DATLGR010000365.1:0-4917 GCA_035540415.1 Burkholderiales bacterium
GCACACGCTGCACGAGATCTCGCGCTGGCCGCTGCGCCGGGCGCGGGACTTCTTCGCCGGCCTCGCCCTGGATGGCGCCAAGGCGCTCGTCGCCGAGCGCATCGTGCGCGAGATCGCGAACCGCCTGGAGTTCCTGGTGGACGTCGGCCTGGATTACCTGTCGCTCGAGCGCTCCGCCGAGACGCTCTCCGGGGGCGAGGCGCAGCGCATCCGGCTCGCGAGCCAGATCGGCTCCGGCCTGACGGGCGTGATGTACGTGCTCGACGAGCCCTCCATCGGCCTGCATCAGCGCGACAACGAGCGGCTCCTCGGGACGCTCAAGCGCCTGCGCGATCTCGGCAACTCGGTCATCGTGGTCGAGCACGACGAAGAGGCGATCCGCGCCGCCGACCATGTCCTGGACATGGGGCCCGGCGCGGGCGAGGCGGGCGGAGAGATCGTGGCGCAGGGCACGCCGGCCCAGATCGTCGCCGATCCCCGCTCGCTGACCGGCCGCTATCTGGCCCGCACGCTCAGCATCCAGGTGCCGCGCCGGCGGCACCGGCCGGGCAAAAGCCGGCTGACGGTGCACGGCGCGCGCGGCAACAATCTGAAGGACGTCGATCTGTCGCTGCCGCTGGGCCTGCTCGTGTGCATCACGGGGGTCTCGGGATCGGGGAAGTCGACCCTTGTCAATGACACGGTCTACGCCGCCGTCGCGCGCCACCTCTACGGCGCGGCCGCGGAGCCGGCGGCGCACGAGACGATCAGCGGGCTCGAGCACCTCGACAAGGTCGTGAGCGTCGATCAAAGCCCCATCGGCCGCACGCCGCGGTCCAACCCCGCCACCTACACGGGGCTGTTCACGCCGATCCGGGAGCTCTTTGCCGGGGTGCCGGAGGCGCGCACGCGCGGCTACGATGCGGGGCGCTTTTCCTTCAACGTGAAAGGGGGCCGCTGCGAGGCCTGCCAGGGCGACGGCGTCACCAAGGTGGAGATGCATTTTCTGCCCGACGTGTATGTCCCGTGCGATGTGTGCCACGGGCAACGCTACAACCGCGAGACGCTCGAGATCCGCTACAAGGGCCGCAACATCCACGAGGTGCTCGACATGACCGCGGCCGAAGCGGCGGGGTTCTTTTCGGCGGTGCCGGCGGTGGCGCGCAAGCTGCAGACTTTGATGGACGTGGGCCTGGGCTATGTGCGCCTGGGCCAGTCCGCCACCACGCTCTCCGGCGGCGAGGCGCAGCGCGTGAAGCTCGCGCTGGAGCTCTCCAAGCGCGATACCGGGCGCACGCTCTACATCCTCGACGAGCCCACCACGGGGCTGCACTTTCACGACATCCAGCTTCTCCTCCACGTGCTCCACCGGCTGCGCGACGCCGGCAACACGGTGGTGGTGATCGAGCACAACCTGGATGTCATCAAGACCGCTGACTGGATCGTCGACCTCGGCCCCGAGGGCGGCGATGGCGGCGGGCGCATCGTGGTCGAGGGCACGCCGGAGCAGATTGCCGCTCATGCCGCGAGCTACACCGGCCGCTATTTGAAAGCCGCCATTAATCCCGATGGGGTCCGATCTTCCTCAGCGCGCGAATCGATGAACGCCGCGAGCGACTAGGTCAACGGGATCGACCGCTTCACCACACCGGCTATTGTGCCGGGCAGGCGACGCGCACCACGACGCCCGAGCCGTCCTCGCGGTTCACCGCCTGCGCGGCGCCGCCGTGGAACTCGGCGATGAGGCGCACGATGTAGAGCCCGAGGCCGAGGTGCGGCTCGCGGCCGCCCTCGGGGCGCACCGACACCATGGACTCGAACAGGCGGCCGGCCATTTCGGCCGGCAAGGGCGGCCCGGTGTTGCTCACGGTCAGCGTGCCGTGAGCATCCAGCCGCACGCGGATCGGCTCCTCGGGCACGGAGAAGTCGGCCGCGTTCGCCGCCAGCTTGTCCAGCATCTGCGCGTAAAGGTCGGGCGCGCCGCGCAGCACCACCGGCGCCGGCGGCAGCGCGAGCAAGAAGCGCCGCTGCGGGTACGCCGACGCGTACCCGCTGACGCAGCCGCGCACCACCTCGCGGGCGTCGAAGCGCTCGCGTCCCGCCTCGCGCACCGCGCTTTCCAGGCGCGTGGCTTCCGACATGCGCGTGAGCATGGCCTCGAGGCGCGAAAGCCCCTCGGCCGCGCGCTCGGTGTACACGCGGGCGCTTTCGGGCAGCGGCTCCAGGCGCAGGTTCTCGAGCGAGGACCGCACCACGGTGATCGGCGTGCGCAGCTCGTGCCCGAGGCGTCCCCCGAGGCTCTTGAGGTAGGCGTTGTACTGGGCGAGGCGCGCCAGCGCGGTCGAGAAGCTGCGCGACAGATCGCCGATCTCGTCCTGGGCGGTGGAGCCCGCCAGCAGCTTGTTGACGTGCCCCTGCGAGTCGATGGCGTTTTCCGCCTCGTCGCGCAGCCGCCGCAGCCGCGTGGACAGCCGGGTGGCGAAGGCCAGGAGCACAAGCGCCGCCAGCGCGAAGACCACCAGCGTCGCCGCCACCGCCTTCTCGAGCGTGCGGTTCGCCAGCGAGCGGATGGCGTTGGTCGTCTCCTCCACCACCACCGCGCCGACCACCTCGTCGCCGATCCACACCGGGTGCGCCGCCGACAGGATCACCGCGCGCGCATCGGGCGAATGGCGCCAGCGCCGCCCCGGCATGCCGAGCAGCGCGCTGCGCACTTCGCCGGCGCCGCTGAGGACGGCCTCGGGCAGCGCGTCGTCGAACTCTTCGGTCGGCCGCTCGAGCAGGAAGGCGCTCACCGGCCGCAAGGCGCGCGCAAGCCAGTCGAGCGGGTCACGCGAGGCGTGCTCGGCGGCGGCGCTCTTGCGCAGGTCGCCGGCCAGCGCGAGCAGCCGCTGCTGCCGGTCGACGATCCAGATGCGCGAATGGGCGCGCCCCAGGCCGCGCACGATTCGCTCCATCTCCCCGTCCGCCGGAACGCCGGGCCGCAGCTCGAGCAGCTCCGGCCGGTCGTGGAGCGCGGTCGCCACGGCGCGCGCGGTGGCGACGAGCGCCTGCTCCTGCCCGTCGCGCAGCACGGTTTCCATCTCCTGGACGTGCCGGTAGCCGAGCCAGGGGATCGGCGCCAGCACCAGCGCCACCGCGAGCACCTTAGCCCTGAGGCCGACGCGCACTCAGCCGTTCCAGCGGTAGCCCAGGCCGTACACCGTATCGATCGCGCAGAAGCCCGGATCGACGGCCGCGAACTTGCGCCGGATGCGCTTCACGTGCGAGGTGATGGTGGCGTCGTCGACCACGATGTGCGCCTCGCGCATCAGCTGCTCGCGCGTCTTGACGTGCCCCGGAAAACGCGCCACGGCGTGCACCAGCCAGAACTCGGTGAGGGTGAGATCGACCGCCGCGGCCTTCCAGGTCGCGAGGAAGCGCTTCATGTCCAGGCGGAGCGCGCCCCGCTCCACGATCTCCTCCACCGCCGGCGCCTCGTGCAGCAGGTCGGCGCGGCGAAACAGCGCGCTGATGCGCGCCAGCAGCTGCGGCAGTCCCGCGTCCTTGGTGAGGTAGTCGTCGGCCCCCATGCGCAGCCCTGAGACCACGTCGAAATCGCTATCGCGCGCCGTGAGGAAGATGATGGGCAGCGCCGCCGAGAGCGCACGCAGGTCGCGGCACAGCGAGAAGCCGCCGTCGGGCTCGCCCGCCAGCCCGATGTCGAGCAGCGCGAGATCCGGCAGCCGGCTGCGAAAGGCGGTGAGCGCCGAGCTGCGGTCGCCGAAGGCGCTGACCTGGTAGCCGTGCTTGCGCAGCATGTCGGCATAGTTGGCCCGGATCGCCGGATCGTCCTCGACGATGGCCACGGTTCTTGGCATGCGGCGACTATACCGTGCGGCGGTGCTGCTCCCGGCGCCTGCCCGCAGTTCGCCACAATCGGCCGGCACTGCGCCATCGCGCCGGCGCCTCGAGCGCAGCTTCGCCTGCTGCAATGCCGGCAGACCTGACACTCCAGGAGGACCTCATGAAGATGATGACCGAATTCTCGCTTGCCGCCGCCGCTGCGCTCGCCATCGGCATCGGCGTCGGCGGCGCCGCCTTCTCGCTGGTCTGGCTGATCGCGGTGCTGGGGGCCTGATGGTTCGCCTGACCGTCGTGTTCGCGGTGTGGCTCGCCTCCACGGCGCATGCGGTGCCCGACCCCCTCGCCGCCGCCGACGACGAGATGCACCAGGCGTTCGTGCTCGCCTGGACGCGCGCGGACGACGAGCGCCGGCGGCTGCTCGACGTCGGGCAGCGGGCCTGGACGGTCTATCGCGAAGCCCATTGCCGGCTGCTCGGCAAGGAGTGCTACCCCCTCATGGCCCACGAGCGTGCCGCCGAGTTGCGCGACCTCGAGCGCCTGCAGCCCGCCGACGAGGACGAAACGCCTTAGGAATCCGTCGGTTCGAACACAGGGCTCAGGCGGGGCTCAAATCGGTTTACAGATCCGGCGGGAGCGGTTAACAATTTGGGGGCATGTCCTCCGGCCGCGTTTTCCGATTCGCGCCGACCCCGCAGCGTTCCGCAAGGCACCTGTTCGTGTTTTTGCACGGTTGCGGCGCCACCGCGCAATCGATGATCCCGATCGCTTTCAAGTTCCAGGCGCGCTTTCCGAGCGCTGCGCTGGTGCTGCCGAGCGGCTTCGACCCGGATGCGCAGGGCGGCGCGGCGCAGGACTGGTACTCGACGCGCGGGCTGAACCCGGACAATCACCGCGAGCGCGTGGCTTCGGTGCTCCCCGACGTGGAGGACCTGGTGCGCCGGGAGCAGACCAACTTCGGCGTCGCGGCGAGCCGCACCGTGCTGATCGGCTTCTCGCAAGGCGGCACCGTCGCGCTCGAGGCGGTCAAGAGCCCCGGGCTCGCCGGCGCGGTCGTCGCGTTCTCGGCGCGCTATGCGCGGCTGCCGAGCTGCG
>DATLGR010000366.1:0-2632 GCA_035540415.1 Burkholderiales bacterium
GGTGCGCGAGGTGGTGGCGCGCTTCCAGCCCCGGGTCACCGGCGCGATCCAGATCCGCCCGCGCGCGCGGGCGGATCTGGATCGCGCCGGTGACCCGGGGCTGGAAGCGCGCCACCACCTCGCGCACCGCCGAGGGGAAGACGTTCACCCCGCGCACGATGAGCATGTCGTCGGTGCGCCCGATGCAGCGCACGCGCAGCGCCGGCGAGCCGCAGCCGCAGCGCGAGGTCCACACCTTGACGTGGTCGCGGCTGCGAAAGCGCAGGAGCGGGGCGGCCTCGCGCGCGAGGTGGGTATAGACCAGCTCGCCCGTCGCTTCGTCCGCGAGCGGCTTCGGGGCGCCCGTGTCGGGATCGATGAGCTCGACGTGGATCAGCCCTTCGGCCGAGAAGTGCATCCCGCCTGCTCGGGGCATTCGCCCCAGAGGGAAGCGGCGATGTCGCCGATGCCCATGATCTCGAAGACCCGGGTGGCGTACAGGCCCTCCAGGTGCCGGCGGAAGCTCTCTTCGCCGCCGCCGGGCTCCCCGCCCACGATGATGCGCTGGATGCACGACACGTCCACGCCGCGCGCGGCCGCCACCTCGGCCACGTGCAGCGCGTAGGAGGGCGTGCAGGCGAGCGCCTCGGGCTTGAGGCGCTCCACCGCGGCGAGCAGCTTGTCGGTGTTGCCCACCCCCACGGGAATGTGCACCGCGCCGATCGCCTCGAAGGCGGCGAGCGACGCGCCGGCCACGAACGGCCCGGCGCCGTAGGTGGTGACGACCCGCTCGCCGGCGCGCAGGCCGTTGCAGGAGTAGGTGCGCCGGCCGATTTCGCGCCACTGCTCGACGTCGGCGCGCGTGAGCGGAATGTAGAGCGGCGTGCCGCTGGTACCCGCTCGTGGAGTAGATGCGCATCGCCTCCGAGATGCGGATGGCGGCGTGCGCCCCGAGCGGCGGGTGCGCCGCCTGGCTCGCGCGCAGCTCGTCCTTCTCGGTGAAGGGCAGCTCGGCGATGCGCTCGAGGCCGCCCACCGCGTCGGCGGAGGCGAAGCCCGCGGCGCGCAGCTTGTCGCGGTAGAAGGCCGAGCGCTCGAACAGGCGCGCGATCTGCCGGCGATAGGGATCCATGGGCCGCATCCTACCGCTTGCGCTACCATCGCGCGCGCATGCGCAGCCAACCTCTGCGCGCGGCCCTCTGGATGGGCTGCGCGGTGCTGTCCTTCTCGCTCATGGCGGTGGCGGTGCGCGAGCTCCTGCGCCACATGGGCGCCTTCGAGATCCTGTTCCTGCGAACCGCGGTGACGCTCCTCATCGTGCTGGCGATCCTGCCGCGCTCGGGCCTCGCCACGCTGCGCACGCGCCTCCTCCACGTGCACCTCGCGCGGGCCGCGGCGCACCTGGGCGGGCAATACTGCTGGATCTACGCCATCGGCGCGCTTTCGCTCGCCACCGTGTTCGCGATCGAATTCACCATGCCGGTGTGGGTGGCGGCGGCGGCGTTCCTGTTCCTCGGCGAGCGGCTCAACGCCAACCGCGTGGTGATGCTGGTGCTCGGGCTCGCCGGCATCGCCATCATCCTGCGCCCCGGCGTGGGCGGGTTCCACCCGGCGGCGCTCGTGATGGTGCTGGGCTCGATGCTCTATGCCGGCAACATGATCTTCACCAAGCGCCTGTCCTCCAGCGACTCGCCGCTCGCGGTGCTGTTCTGGATGTCGCTGTCGCAGACCCCCGTGACGCTCGCCGCGGCCCTTCCGCACTGGGTGGCCCCGACCCTCGCCGACGCGCCCTGGATCGTGGCGATCGGCGCCGGCAGCTTCGTCGCGCACTACGCCATGACCCGCGCCATGAAGCTCGGCGACGCCACGCTGGTGGTGCCGATCGATTTTCTGCGCCTGCCGCTGATCGCGGTGGTCGGCGCGGTGTTCTACGGCGAGCCGCTCGAGGCGGCGACCTTCGCCGGCGCGGCGGTGATCTTCGCCGGGACCTACTACAGCCTGTCGCGTGAAAGCCGGCGCGCCTGAGCCGGCACAGGCCTTGCGTTCGGCGCCGGCATGGACGCCACGCACCTGCATTGCGGCCGCTGCACCGCCACGCAGCCGATCCGCTTCGAGGCGCTGCTGCCCGGCGAGCCCGCGCTCGGCACGAATGTCTACTGCGGACGCTGCCGGCACCTCGCGTTCACGCTGCTGCGGCCCGCGCGGTTCTACTGCGAGCCCTGCGACCAGGTGCAGCCCGCGCTGCTCGAGCGCATGGAGCTCGGCCCGCCGGGCCAGCTGTGCGTGCTGCTCTCCTGCGGCGTGTGCTTTTCCGGCAAGGCGATCCTGTACGCGGCGCTCGAGCGCAAGCGCGGCCGTCGGGAAAATCCGGACGTCTCCCGGTATTGATACGGAGCGGATCGCGCGCATGGCGAAATGCCCGCGCGCCGCGCCGATCCCGCGAAGCGTGCGCCGCTACAATGAGCGCGCTGCCCCGCCCCCCCTACTCCCTATGGGGCAGCTGAGAAGGGCCGCCGCGTGCGGCCCTTTGACATTCAGCCGGTCTTGCCGGGCGCGTTGCGCTGCGCGAGACGCTTGATGAGGCCTTCGATCCCGTCCTGCCGGATCACGGCGTCGAACTCCGAGCGGTAGGTGAGCACGAGGCTGATGCCCT
>DATLGR010000367.1:0-3864 GCA_035540415.1 Burkholderiales bacterium
GGATCCAGTCGCAGGCGCGGATCACGTCGAGGTTGTGCTCGATGACCACCAGCGAATGGCCGGCGGCGAGCAGGCGCCGCAGCGCGCGCAGCAGCTTCGCGACGTCCTCGAAGTGAAGCCCGGTGGTGGGCTCGTCGAACAGGAACAGGATCGGGTCGCCCCCGGCGTTGGCCTCGGCGAGGTAGCCGGCAAGCTTGAGCCGCTGCGCCTCGCCCCCGGAGAGCGTGGGCACGGGCTGGCCGAGCCGCAGATACTCGAGGCCCACGTCGATCAGGGGCTCGAGGCGCCGCTGCACCTCCTCGCTGCGGCGGAAGAAGCGCGCCGCCTCCTGCACCGTCATGTCCAGCACGTCGGCGATGGACTTGCCTTCGAGGCGCGCCTCCAGGATCTCGGCCCGGTAGCGCCGCCCGTCGCAGTCGGGGCAGCGCAGGTAGACATCCGACAGGAACTGCATCTCGACGTGCTCGAAGCCGCACCCCGAGCAGGTCGGGCAGCGCCCGTTGCCGGAATTGAAGCTGAAGGTGCCCGGCGTGTAGCCGCGCTCCCGGGCGACGGGCGCCCGGGCGAAGAGCTTGCGGATCTCGTCGAAGGCGCCGACGTAGCTCGCGGGGTTGGAGCGCGCCGTCTTGCCGATCGGCGACTGGTCCACCATCACCACGTCGGACACGGCGTCGGCGCCGCGCAGGGCGCGATGGGCGCCGGGCGCCTCCGTGGGCTTGCCCATCGCCTTGCGCAGCGCCGGGTACAGCACGTCCTGCACCAGCGTGGACTTGCCCGAGCCCGACACGCCCGTCACGCACACCAGCCGCTCGAGCGGGATGCGCACGTCGAGGCTCTTCAGGTTGTGCTCCGCGGCGCCCAGGAGCTCGAGGAAGCGCAGCGGTTTCTGCGGCGTGGCGGGCGGCGCGGCCAGCCGGCGGCCCGACAGGTACTCGCCGGTGAGCGAAGGCTGCGCCTTGAGGCCCGCCGGCGTGCCGAAGAACACGATCTCGCCGCCGCGCTCGCCGGCGCCGGGCCCCATGTCGAGGATGCGGTCGGCGGCGAACATGATCTGCGGGTCGTGCTCGACCACCACCAGCGTGTTGCCGGCGTCGCGCAGGCGCTGCATCACGCGGATCACGCGCCCCATGTCGCGCGGGTGCAGCCCGATGGAGGGCTCGTCCAGCACGAACAGGGTGTTGACGAGCGACGTGCCGAGCGCGGTGGTGAGATTGATGCGCTGCACCTCGCCGCCCGAAAGCGTGCGCGACTGCCGGTCGAGCGTGAGGTACCCCAGCCCGACGTCGCAAAGGTAGCCCAGGCGGCTGCGGATCTCGCCCAGGAGCAGGTCCGTCGCCTCGTCGAGCGGCGCCGGCAGCGCGAGGTCGCGGAAGAATGCCTGCGTGCCGGCGATGGGCTGCAGCATGAGCTCGTGGATCGAGCGCCCGCCCAGGCGCCAGAGCTGCGCGTCGGGCTTGAGGCGCGTGCCGCGGCAGTCCGCGCATTCGGTGTAGGCGCGGTACTTCGAGAGCAGCACCCGGATGTGCATCTTGTAGGCCTTGCTCTCGAGCCACTTGAAGAAGCGGCGCACGCCGTACCACACGCCGGGCCAGGATTTGCGCCAGCTCACCCACTCGGGCTCGCCTTCCAGGACCCAGTCTCGTTGCTCCGGGGAGAGCCGGTTCCAGGGCACATCGAGCGGGATGGCGCGCTTCTTCGCGTACTTCGCCAGGTCGTCCTGGCACTCCTTGAAGCTCGCCGTCTGCCAGGGGCGCACGGCGCCTTCGGCGAGGCTTTTCGTCTCGTCGGGCACTACCAGGCCGAAGTCCACCCCGATCACCCGGCCGAAGCCACGGCAGGCCTCGCACGCGCCGATGGGCGAGTTGAACGAGAACATCGCCGGCGTGGGCTCCGCGTAATGAAGGTCGCAGTCCGCGCAGTGCAGGTCGCCCGAGAAGCGATGCGCCTCGCCCTCGGCGTAGACGTTGACCTTGCCCTGGCCGAAGCGCAGCGCCGCCTCGAGCGCTTCCACCACGCGGGCGCGCTCGGCCGGCAGCCGGATGCGGTCCTGGATCACCTCCAGGCGCTCCGGCGAGCGCGAGTGCAGGCGCGTATAGCCCTGGCGCTGCAGCAGCTCCTCGATCTCCTGCTCGCTGAAGTTGCGCGGAATGGGCACGGGAAAAGTGACCACCGCGCGTTCCAGGCCGCGCTCGAGCAGCGCGCGGTAGATCGACTCGGGCGTATCGCGGCGCACCGCGCGGCCGCAGCCGCGGCAGTGCAGGCTCGCCGCCCGGGCGAAGAGCAGCTTGAGGTGGTCGTTCAGCTCGGTCATCGTGCCGACCGTGGAGCGCGAGGTGCGCACCGGGTTGGTCTGGTCGATGGCGATGGCGGGCGGAATGCCCTCGATCGCGTCGACCTGCGGCTTGTCCATGCGATCGAGGAACTGGCGCGCGTACGGGCTGAACGTTTCGACGTAGCGGCGCTGGCCCTCGGCATACAGCGTATCGAAGACGAGCGAGGACTTGCCCGAGCCGGACACGCCGGTGACCACCACCAGCTCGCCGGTGGGAATCGCCAGGGTCAGGTTCTTGAGGTTGTTCTGGCGCGCGCCACGGATGACGATGGCGTCGCCGGTCGGAAGCTGTACCTGCACGGGGATCTTTCCGCGCCCCCAGGCGCGGCGCCCCGAATTCTAGCGGACTAGTGGGTGCCCGCCCGGTCGTGCGAGCCGGAAACTTCGACGTTGCGGATCAGCGCGCCGCAATGGGCGCAGTGCACCGACCCGGAGGCGTAGAGCTTGAACTGGTCGGTGTCGCAACTCAGGCAGAAGAACCGCGGCGCCTCGGGCGCGCGCGCCCGCGCCGCCGGCCGCGGCCTGCGTTGCTTGCGGTATTCCTCCAGGCGCACCACGTCTGCCATCGAGCTCTCCTGTCGCCACAGCCGTCCTAAGTCCGGCCCCAGGGCCGTATGTTGCTGAAGGCAAGCAAGAAACGAGCGTGGCGTCCGTGCTCCATCGGGCGTAGGGATGTTCCTGCCGGGAATCTCCCCGCAAGCACGGCAAAAAGGGGGACGTACCCGGATTCAGGGCGCCGCCGCCAGCTCCAGAACCTCCGCGGGCGTGCGAACGTCCGGCTCAGCCCAGCTCGTCGATGGAGCGGGGCCAGCTCTTCTTCAGGAGGCGCGAAAGCGCCCGGTCGGCGAGGATGCGGCCGCCGGTCTGGCAGCGTGCGCAGTAGTTCGTCTCGTTCTCGGCGTAGACGATGCGCTGCACCGGGGCGCCGCAGTCGGGGCAGGGCTTGCCGTAGCGGCCGTGCACCGCCATCGCCTCGCGGAAGGCGGTGACCTTCTCGGGAAAGGCTTCGCCCGCCTCGCGCCGCAGCCGCTCGATCCATTCCGACAGGACCGACCGGGTCGCGAAGTGAAGCTGGCGCACTTCCGGCTCGGACAACGCCTGCGTCATCGCGAACGGCGACAGGCGCGCGCGGTGCAGGATTTCGTCGGAGTACGCGTTGCCGATGCCGGCGAAGAGCCGCGGGTCGGTGAGCGCGCGCTTGAGCGTGTGGTTCTCGCGCTTGAGTCGCTCGGCGAACGCCTGGGCATCGGCCGCGAGCGGCTCGAGGCCGCCGGGGTCGAGCGCGCGCAGCGCCGCCTCGCCTTGCACGAGGTGCAGCGAGGCGCGGCGCCGGGTCCCGGCTTCGGTGAGCGCGAGCGTGCCGCTTTCGAACTCGAACAGCGCGAGCGCGATGCGCGGGGGCGGGCGCTCGGTCCAGCGCAGCCGCCCGGCCACCATGAGATGGAGCACCAGGTAAAGCTCGCCTTCGAGTCCGATGACGATGCGCTTGCCCACCCGTCCCACGCTTCCCACCCGCCGCCCCTCCGCGGCCC
>DATLGR010000368.1:0-3805 GCA_035540415.1 Burkholderiales bacterium
TTCGCCATCGACGGCGGGGTCACGGTCACCACGCAGGCCGGCGAGCGCCTGCGCGGGGCGGCGCTGGTCGGCGCCGACGGCGCGCGCTCGGTGATCCGCGACGCGATCGTCGGCGACCCGTTCCCCGTCTCCAGCATCCACAAGTGCTACCGTGCGGTGCTCGACGCGGGCGACGTGCCGCAGGACCTGCGGTGGGCGGCGGCCACGCTGTGGGCCGGCCACAACACCCACATCGTCCATTACCCGCTGCGCGGCTGGAAGCTCTTCAACCTCGTCGCGACCACCATCGGCGCGCCGATCTCCGAGGGCCACAACGAGGTGGCGAGCCCCGAAGAGGTGCTGCCGCAGTTCGCGCACTACTGCGGGAAGCCGCTCAACCTCATGCGCACGCCCAAGCAGTTCACGCGCTGGATCCTGCGCTGCCGCGAGCCGGTTGAGAACTGGACGCGGGGGCCGGTGGCGCTGCTCGGGGACGCGGCGCACCTGATGCTGCAGTACATGGCGCAGGGGGCGGCCATGGCGATGGAAGACGCGGTGGCGCTCGGCCTGTGCGCGCACCGCGCCGACGGCGACTTCGAGAAAGCCTTCGTCGAGTACCGCAACATGCGCCTCGCCCGCGCCTCGCGCGTTCAGATCTCGGCCAACAGCCTGGTGGGCATGATCTTTCACGTGCCCGACGGCATCGAGCGCCTGGTGCGCAACGACATCTACCGCGGCCGTTCGCCCGAGCGCTACTACGACGCGCTCGAATGGGTCTTCACCCCGCCCGACTACGTCCGCGACTTCGCGAATTCGGGGTCAGGGTCGTAATTCGGAGCCAGCGTCGCGCGTTCGCGCGATTAATTACGACCCTGACCCCGAATTCCACACCAGGTCGGGGCCGATCTCGGCGATCGAGCGCACGCCGCAAAGCTTCATGGCGCGCTCGAGCTCGCTCGCGAGGATCTCGAGCGCACGCCGCGCCCCCGGCTCGCCGCCGGCCATGACGCCGAAGAGGGTGGCGCGGCCGGTGAGCACGGCCTGGGCGCCCAGCGCGCGCGCCTTGAGGATGTCGACCCCGCGGCGCACGCCGCCGTCGACCAGCACCGTCACGCGGGCGCCGACGGCGCGCACCACGCCGGGCAGCGCCTCCAGCGTGGCCGCGGCGCCGTCGAGCTGGCGCCCGCCGTGGTTGGAGACCACCACGCCGTCGCAGCCGAGCGCCGCGGCGCGCTCGGCGTCGTCGGGGCGCTCGACGCCCTTGAGGAGCATCTTCCCGGGCCAGCGCTCGCGCAGGCGCGCCAGCTCGTCCCAGTCGAAGGCGGCGTCCATCTCGCGCCCGACCGCGGTGGCGATGTCGGTGACCTTCAGGCTGGAGAACTTGTAGCCGGCGAAGTTCTCCATGCCCGGCAGGCCGTGGCGCAGGACCTCCGCCAGCCAGGCGGGCTTGCGCCACACGTCGCGCGAATTGCGCCAGCTCGGCCGGAACGGGGTGACGAAGCCGTTGCGCGGATCGCGCTCGCGCTTGCCGGAGACGGCGAGGTCCACGGTGACGAGCAGCGCCTCGTAGCCGCTCGCCCAGGCGCGCGCCACGAGCTTCTCGCGGAATTCGCGGTCGCGCACCACGTAGAGCTGGAACCAGCGCCGCCCGCCCACCGCCTCGGCCACCCGCTCGATCGACGCGGTGGCCGGCGTGGCGAGCGTAAAGGGAACGCCGAAGGCCTTGGCGGCGCGGGCGAGCGCGAGGTCGGCGCCGATGCGCCCGGCGCCGATGCCGCCGGTGGGCGCGATGGCGAGCGGCAGCGCCGCCTCGGCGCCGAAGAGCTTCACCCGGGTGTCCACCTGGGCGACGTTCACCAGCACCTTGGGCAGCAGCCGCACCCGCTCGAAGGCGGCGCGGTTCGCGCGCAGCGTCACCTCGTCCTCGGCGCCGCCGTCGAAAAAGTCGAAGATCGCGCGCGGCAGGCGCCGCTGCGCGAGCAGCCGGAGGTCCTCGATGTTGATCGCTTCTTCCGGGTGCATAATTGGCGGCACACTCTACGGATTCCCATGAAGCCCGGCAACAAGACCAAACGCATCGAGGGCGTGCTCGCCCCCGTCATCACCCCCTTCGGCAAGGACTACGCGCCCGATGCGGCGCGCTTCGTGCGCCATTGCCGCTGGCTGCTGAGAAGCGGCTGCGCCGGGCTCGCCGTCTTCGGCACCAACAGCGAGGCGAACTCCATGTCGGTGGCCGAGAAGCGCGCGCTGCTCGAGGCGCTGATCGCCGGCGGCATCCCCGGCGCGAGCCTCATGCCCGGCACCGGCCACTGCGCGCTCAGCGACTCGATCGAGCTCACCCGCGCCGCGGTGGAGCTCGGCTGCGCCGGCGTGCTGATGCTGCCGCCCTTCTACTACAAGGGCGTCTCCGACGAGGGGCTCTACCGCCACTTCTCCGAGGTGATCGAGCGCGTGGGCGACGAGCGGCTGCAGCTCTACCTCTATCACATCCCGCCGGTAGCCCAGGTGGGCATCACGCTCGGGCTCATCGAGCGGCTGCTCGCCAAGTACCCCGGCATCGTGGCCGGCGCCAAGGACTCCTCGGGCGACTGGAACAACACGCGGGCCATGCTGGAGGGCTTCGCCAAGGACGGCTTCGACGTCTTCCCCGGAAGCGAGGTGTTCCTGCTCGAGGGGCTGCGCCACGGCGCCAAGGGCTGCATCACCGCCACCGGCAACATCAACCCCGGCCCCATCGCGAATGTGTACCGCCAGTGGCGCTCGGCGGACGCCGATCGCCTGCAGGCCGGCATCAGCGCCACGCGCAAGGTGGTGCAGAAGCAGCCGATGATCCCCGCGCTCAAGTCCGCGGTGGCGCACTTCGGCAACGACCCGGCCTGGCGCACCTGCCGCCCGCCGCTCGTCGAGCTCACCGGCGCGCAGGAAGAGGCGCTCATCACCGAGCTCAAGTCGATCGGCTTCTCGATGCCCGGCCTCGCGGCGTGAGCACCGCGCTGGTCACCGGCGCCGGGCGCGGCATCGGTGAGCGGACGGCGCGGCGCCTCCTCGAGCGCGGGCTGCGCGTGCTCGCGCTCGACAAGGATTTTTCCCGCTGCAGCCTGCCCGAGGCGGCAGCGCGCGTGCGCTACGACCTGCAGGACCTCGCCGGCATCGCGCGGCTCGTCGCCTCGCTCGGCGAGATCAAGGTTCTCGTCAACAACGCCGCCGTCCTCCACTGCGATCCGCACGAGGCGTTCCCGGAGGCGCACGCCGCCGAGATCTTCGCCGTCAACCTGCGCGCCCCCGTCGCGCTCATCGAGGCGGTGGCGCCGCAGATGCGCGCGCGCCGCGGCGGGCGCATCGTGAACGTCGCCTCGGTCGCCGCCTTCACCGGCCACCCCGACCTCTGGTACGGCGCCACCAAGGCGGCGCTCCTCAACATCACGAAGAGCTACGCCGGCTACCTCGGCCGCGACGGCATCCTGGTCAACGCGGTGGCGCCCGGCCCCACCGAGAGCGCCATGTACGAGCAGCTGCCGCAGTCGCGCAAGGACGCCGTCATGCGCTCGGTCTACAGCGGCCGCGCCTGCACCCCCGACGAAGTGGCGCAGGCCATCGTCTGGCTCGCCACCGACAGCCCGCCCTACCTGAGCGGCGCCACGCTCGACGTCAACAACGGCTCCTATCCCCGCTAAGGAGTAAGCGCATGGAAACCTGGTTCGCCAAATCCGTGCTTGCGACCGTGTGCATCGTGCCGGGGTTTCTCGCCATCCGCTTCTTCAAGACCACACTCGGCGTCGACCCGCTGGTGTTCCTCGTCTGGTACTTCGGCGCCACCGCCGCCAGC
>DATLGR010000369.1:0-4531 GCA_035540415.1 Burkholderiales bacterium
CTCTCCGAGTATCTCGGCGCCGTGCTCGACGAGCCCGACCGGCAGAAAAAAAAGGCGATGCTGCGCTCGCAAACGAGCTTCGATCTGTGGCAGAGCATCCTGCGGGGCGCGGGGGTCATCACCGGCTGCCGGCGATGCGCCGACGTGTGCCCGGTCGGCGCGGACTACGAAGCGTTGCTGAAGGACGCCCTGGAGCCGATCCCCGAGGCCACGGCGCAAAAGCGCGAGCGCCTTGCCGCCATGGCCGCGGCCGAGGCCGCCGGGCCGGTGCAGGCCCGGGAGCAGCAGATCCACTGGATCGGACGCCGCGTCGATAAGCGGTAGAATCGATCAATCTTCTCAGGAGGAGGAGCCCATGTTTCGCAAGACGTTGTTCTCGTTCGTCGCCTGCTTCGCGCTCGCGGCCGCGGCGCCCGCCGGGGCCCAGGCGCTCAAGGAATTCAAGATCGGGTTCGTGTCCACGCTCTCCGGCCCCGCGGGCGGAATCGGCTCGGAGCTGCGCGACGGGTTCAATCTGGCGCTCAAGTTGGCCGGCGGCCGCCTCGGCGGCGTGCCCACCGAGGTGCTCTTCGGCGACGACCAGCTCAACCCCGAGATGGGCAAGCAGCTCGCCGAGCGCATGGTGCGCCGCGACCGCGTGAATCTCATGACCGGGATCGTGTTCTCGAACGTGATGCTGGCGGTGTGGCCGACGGTCGAGCAGGGCAAGACCACCTACATCTCCATGAACGCCACGCCGACGGCGATCTCCGGCAAGGGGTGCAGCCCGTTCTTCCTGTCGGCGTCCTGGCCGAACGAGGCCTACCACGAGGCCGCCGGGCACTTCGCCTCCACCAAGGGCTACAAGAACGCCTATCTCATCGCGCCCAACTACCCCGCGGGCAAGGACGCCACGTCGGGCTTCAAGCGCGGCTACAAGGGCAACGTCGCCGCCGAGGTCTACACCAAGCTGAACCAGCTCGACTACGCGGCCGAGCTGGCGCAGATCCGCTCGGTCGCGCCGCAGGCGGTGTACGCGTTCCTGCCCGGCGGCATGGGCATCAACTTCATCAAGCAGTTCAACCAGGCGGGCCTGTCGAAGGACATCCAGCTCGTCGTGCCCGGATTCACCTCCGACCAGGATATCGTGCGCGCGGTGGGCGACCCGATGATCGGCCTGTTCGACTCGGCGCACTGGTCCTACGATCTGGAGAACGAGGCGAACAAGCGCTTCGTGTCGGCCTACCAGAAGGAATACGGCCGCATCCCGACCGTGTTCGCCGAGCAGGGCTACACCACGGCGCTGGTCATCGACGCGGCATTGCGCGCCGCCAAGGGCAATGTCGGCGACGCCGCCGCGCTGCAGAAGGCGCTGCGCGCCGCGCCGGGCAACGTGCAGTCGCCGCGCGGCCCCTGGAAGTTCGCCGCCAACGGCACGCCGGTGCAGGACTACTACCTGCGCGAGCTCACCAAGGACGCGCAGGGCCGGATCGTGAACAAGAAGATCGGCACCATCCTCACGCAGCACGTCGACTTCTGGGCCAAAGAGTGCCCGATGAAGTAGGCGCCCGGCGCCGATAACGCAGGGGTGGGGCCCGGCGCCTCACCCCTTTTTCTTGCCATGACCTGGATCCTGTTCCTCGAGCAGTCCCTGAACAGCCTGCAGTTCGGGCTGATGCTGTTCCTGCTGGCCGCGGGACTGACGCTGGTGTTCGGCATCATGGACATGATCAACCTCGCGCACGGGTCGCTCTACATGATCGGCGCCTACTTCATGGCCACCTTCGCGGGCGCCACCGGCTCGTTCTGGCTCGCGCTGCCGCTCGCCCTCGCCGCGACCGCGGTGGTCGGAGCGGTCCTCGAGATCTCGCTGCTGCGCCGCCTGTACGAGCGCGACCACCTCACCCAGGTGCTCGCCACCTTCGCCATCATCCTGATCGCGAACGAGGTGGTGCGCATCGTCTGGGGCCCCCAGTCGCTCATGCTCAACGCCCCGGCGGGGCTCACCGGCCCGATCACCCTGCCCGGGGGCATGCAGTACGCCTCCTACCGCATGGTCATCATCGCCGTCGGCGCGGTCGTCGCGCTGCTGCTGTACCTGCTGGTGACGAAAACCCGCGTCGGCATGCTGGTGCGCGCCGGCGCCTCGAACCGCGAGATGGCGATCGCCATGGGGGTCGACATCCGGCGCCTGTTCACGGCGGTGTTCGCGCTCGGCGCCGCGCTCGCGGCGCTCGCCGGCGCGATGCTCGGCCCGATCCTCGCCGTCGAGGTGGGCATGGGCGAGAACATCCTCATCCTCGCCTTCGTCGTCATCGTCATCGGCGGCATCGGCTCCATCCGCGGGGCCTTCGTCGGCGCGCTCCTGGTCGGCATGGTCGACACCATGGGCCGTGCGCTCGTGCCGATCGCCTTCGCCGAGATCTTCTCGCCGCAGGCGGCCTCCAACCTCGGCCCGTCGCTCAGCTCGATCCTGATCTACGTGCTGATGGCGGCCGTGCTGTTCCTGCGCCCGCAAGGGCTTTTCCCGGCGCGCGGATGAGACCCTTCCTGCTCCCCCTCGTCCTACTCGTGCTCGCCGGCGCGTTCCCGTTCGCCATGCACGCGATGGACCAGGGCTTCTACATCAGCTTCGCCACGCGCGTGCTGATCTACGCCATGGCGGCGGCGAGCCTGAACCTGGTGCTCGGCTACGGCGGCATGGTGAGCTTCGGGCACGCCGCCTTCTTCGGCGCCGGCGCGTACATCGTCGGCATCCTCGCCGTCGAGGGCGTGACGAGCGCGTGGATCGCCTGGCCGCTCGCGGTGCTGGTGGCGGCGCTGGCGGCGCTCGTCATCGGCGCCATCTCGCTTCGCACCCGCGGCGTGTACTTCATCATGATCACGCTCGCCTTCGCGCAGATGATGTACTACGTGTTCGTGTCGCTGAAGGCCTACGGCGGCGACGATGGGCTGTCGCTGCCGGCGCGCTCGCAGGTCGGCTTCGGCATCGACCTGCGCAACGACTTCACCTGGTACTTCCTGGTGCTCGCGCTGCTCGCCGCGACGCTCTACCTCCTGCATCGCCTGGTGAACGCGCGCTTCGGCCGCGTGATCGTGGCGATCCGCGAGAACGAGACGCGCGCCGCGGCGGTCGGCTACCCGGTGTACCGCTACAAGCTCGTGTGCTTCATGATCTCCGGGGCCATCGCCGGCCTGGCGGGCGCGCTGATCGCGAACCAGACGAATTACGTGAGCCCGGCGCTCTTGCACTGGATCACCTCCGGGACGCTGATGATCATGGTGATCCTGGGCGGCGTGGGCCGCTTCTGGGGCGGCCCGGTCGGCGCCGCGGTGCTGCTCACGCTGGAGGAAATGATCTCGGGCAGCGCCGCGCTCGGCCCCTGGGCGCTGCACTGGCAGCTGCCGGTGGGCGTGGTGCTGCTCGCGGTGGTGCTGTTCGCGCCGCAGGGCATCGCCGGGCTGCTCGGCGGCAAGCGCCATGCTTGAGCTCGCCGGGGTCTCCAAGCGCTTCGGCGGCGTCGTCGCCACCGACAGCGTCACGCTCGCCGTGGCGAGCGGCGAGGTTCACGCCCTGATCGGCCCCAACGGCGCCGGCAAGACCACGCTCATCGGCCAGATCTCGGGCGCCCTCGGCGTGGACGACGGGGCGATCCGCTTCCTCGGCCAGGACATCACGCGCGCGCGCCAGCACCAGCGGGTGCGCGCGGGGCTCGCGCGCAGCTACCAGATCACCAGCATCTTCCGGCGCTTCAGCGTGCTCGACAACCTGGCGCTCGCGGTCCAGGCGCGCAGCGGCTCGAGCTTTGCGTTCTGGCGGCCGGTGGCGCGCGAGGCGGCGCTGTTCGACGAAGCGCGGGGGCTTGCGCGCGAGGTCGGCCTGGGCGAGCGGCTCGAGGTGCTCGCGGGCAACCTCGCCCACGGCGAGCAGCGCGCGCTCGAGGTCGCGCTCGCCCTCGCCACGCAGCCGAAGCTCGTGCTGCTGGACGAGCCGATGGCCGGCATGGGGCCGGAGGACTCGCAGCGCATGATCGCGCTCATCGCGCGCATCCGCGAGCAGGTCACCGTGCTGCTGGTGGAGCACGATATGGACGCGGTGTTCCGGCTGGCCGACCGCATCACCGTCCTGGTGAACGGGCGCGTCATCGCCACCGGCGCGCCCGAGGCGATTCGCACGCATCCGGAGGTGATGCGCGCCTACCTCGGAGACGAGCTTGCTGCTTAGGGTGGAGAAGCTGGCGACCGCCTACGGCTCGAGCCAGGTGCTGTTCGGCGTGGACCTGGCGATCGAGGAGGGCGAGGCGGTGACGCTGCTCGGGCGCAACGGCATGGGCAAGACCACCACCGTGCGCTCCATCCTCGGGCTCACCCGCGCGCGCGGCGGCGCCATCACCTTCCGCGGCGAGCGCATCGAGCGGCTCTCCGCCGATCGCATCACGCGCATGGGGATGGCGCTGGTGCCCGAGGGCCGGCAGATCTTCCCCAACCTCACGGTGCGCGAGAACCTCGCCGCCTTCGCCGACAACCGCAATGGCAGCGCCGATCCCTGGAC
>DATLGR010000370.1:0-14720 GCA_035540415.1 Burkholderiales bacterium
CACGTAGACGAGGAAAAACGGCGACGCGCGCTCGCCCAGCAGCAGCATGATGAGGGAGAGGGTGCCGATGTCCACCGCCGCCGCCGCCATGCGCCGGCCGGGCGACTCACCGGGGAAAGCGAGGATGTGTGCGAAGATGAGCATCGCCACGCCGAGGTACGCCCCCATGACGAGGACGGTCGCCATGGCCTCGCCGCCGGTGACGGCCGCGTACACGTAGGCGAGGATCAGCGTCCCCAGCACCAGGCGTACGATCGCCTGCTCGTGCTCGGTGTCGGGGCGCTCGGCGAGGCGCTGGCGCAGCCGCGCGAGCAGCCCGCGGATCAGTGCGGCGGATCCTGCCATTCGCGCTGAATCTCCCCGATCTCGCGGCGCAGTCCGACGAACGCTTCGACGAGCCGGGGATCGAAATGCCGACCGCGCTGCGCGCCCAGGTACTCGAACGCCTGGTCGGCGGTCCAGGCGGCCTTGTACGGGCGCACCGAGGTGAGCGCGTCGTAGACGTCGGCAACCGCGACGATGCGGGCGCACAATGGAATGTGGTCCCCGACCAGCCCGTTGGGATATCCAGAGCCGTCGTAGCGCTCGTGGTGTCCCAGGGCGATGAGCGCGCCCATGCGCACGTACTTGGAGGCACTGCCCTTCAGGATCTCGTGGCCGATCACGGGGTGGCGGCGCATCACCTGCCACTCGGCGGCGTCGAGCTTGGCCGGCTTGAGCAGAATATGGTCCGGAATGCCGATCTTGCCGATGTCGTGCAGCGGCGCGGCGAGCTCGATGGTTTCCGCTTCATCGCGGTCCAGGCCGATGCCGGTCGCGATGAGCCGCGAATAGCGCGACATGCGGATGAGGTGATAGCCGGTCTCCTCGTCGCGGAACTCGCCCGCGCGCGCGAGCCTCAAAAGGGTCTCCTTCTCCCGCTCGCGCACCTCGCGCGTCGCATCCTCGACCATGTGCTCGAGCAGCCGCCGCCGGTCCTCCAGGGCGAGCTGCTGGCGGCGCAGCATGAGCAGGTTGCGGCAGCGCGCCAGGCACTCGCGCGCATCCACGGGCTTGGTGAGGAAATCGGTAATGCCCGCATCCAGGGCCGCGTAGCGCACCTTGCGATCGTCGTGAACGGTCACCATCACGATGGGCACGTGCTCGTACCCCGGGAGGGCGCGCAAGCGCTTCACGAACTCGATCCCGTCCATGTCGGGCATCATGTAGTCCACCAGCACGAGGTCGCTGACATGGCGCGTCGCCCAGACGACCGCGTCGACCGGGCGGGCAAAGCCCTCCACTGCAACGCGCTCGTCGAGGCTGCGCACGACCTGCTCGAGAATGGCCCTTCCGGTCGACTGGTCATCGACCACCATGACGGTATTGCGCGCCGAAGGCAGGACCCGCACCTGCGCCTTCGCCATGACTCCCCCTTCCTTGACAGTGCGCGAAAGCGTACCCCCCCGGCCTCTGGAGTGTCCAGCGAGCGGTCCGGCCGCATGACCTATTTTTTCACCCGTGTGACATGGTGCCGGAAGAGAGACTCGAACTCTCACGGTGTCGCCACCGGCGGATTTTGAGTCCGCTGCGTCTACCGGTTCCGCCATTCCGGCCGCGGCCCCGCGCGGGAGGCGGAAATTATAATTGGCGCGGATGCTCGTCTCGGAGTTCGACTTTTCGCTGCCGCCCGCGCTCATTGCCCAGCACCCCGCGGCGCAGCGCAGCGCCAGCCGGCTGCTGTACCTGCGTGCCGACGGTACGTTCGAGGACCTCAGCTTCCGCGATCTGCCGGAGCTCGTCGGCCCTGCCGACGCGGTCGTGGTGAACGACACCCGCGTGATCAAGGCCCGCCTCACCGGCCGAAAGGGAAGCGGCGGCAAGGTCGAGGTGCTGGTGGCGCGGCTGCTGGGCCGGTGCGAGGCGATGGCGATGATCCGTGCGAGCCATCCGCCGGCGCCGGGCAGCGAGCTTTTCCTCGCCGACGGACTGCGCGTGGGGGTCGTGGCGCGCGAAGGCGAGCTTTATCACCTGCGCTTTGCCCAGGACATCGAGCCGGTGCTGGAGCGCCTCGGCGCCGTGCCGCTGCCGCCCTACATCGTCCATGCGCCGGGTGAAGAGGACCTCGAGCGCTACCAGACCGTGTATGCCGCCGTGCCCGGCGCCGTGGCGGCCCCCACCGCCGGCCTGCACTTCGACGCCCAGACGCTTGCCGCAATCGAAGCGCGCGGCGCCGCGCTCGCCCGGCTAACGCTTCACGTCGGCGCGGGAACATTCCAGCCCGTGCGGGTTGAGGAGGTCGAGGCGCACCGCATGCACCCCGAGCGCTTCGCCATTTCCGGCGCCACCCGGCAGGCGATCCGCGGCCGACGCGTGCTCGCCGTGGGCACCACGACGCTGCGGGCGCTCGAGAGCGCCGCACGCAGTCATGCCCTGGAATCCGCCCCGCGCGGCGCCACGCTCGAAGGCGAGACCGACCTCTTCATCTATCCGGGTTTCGAGTTCCGGGTGGTCAAGCGCCTGCTCACCAACTTCCACCTCCCCCGCTCGACGTTGCTCATGCTGGTATGCGCCTTCGCCGGCCGCGATCGCATCCTGGCCGCCTACCGCCACGCCATTGAGCGGCGCTACCGCTTCTTCTCATACGGCGACGCGATGCTGATCGACGGATGAAGTTTCGCGTCACGCACCGCGACGGCGCCGCCCGCCGGGGCGTGCTCGAGCTCGCCCATGGCGCGGTCGACACGCCGGCGTTCATGCCGGTGGGCACCTATGGCGCTGTCAAGGCGATGGCGCCGAGCGAGCTGGTCGCCCTCGGCGCCCAAATGGTGCTCAGCAATACCTTTCACCTCTGGCTGCGGCCGGGGACGCAGGTCGTCGAGCGGCACGGCGGCTTGCACCGGTTCATGGGTTGGGACGGTCCCATCCTCACCGACTCCGGCGGCTTCCAGGTGTTCAGCCTCGGCACGCTGCGGCGGGTTTCCGAGGAAGGGGTGCAATTCGCCTCGCCCGTAGACGGGGCGCGCCTGTTCCTCACCCCCGAGGAGGCCATGCGCATCCAGATGGCGCTGGACTCGGATGTCGCCATGGCGTTCGATGAGTGCACCGCGTACCCGGCGAGCGAGCCCGAGGCGGCGGCCTCGATGCGGCTGTCGATGCGCTGGGCGCTGCGCTCCCGCGAGGCTTTCCGCTCGCGCAATGCCCTTTTCGGGATCGTGCAAGGCGGCATGTACGAGGCGCTGCGCGAGGAGTCGCTGCACGCGTTGACGGGCATGGGCTTTGAGGGCTACGCCGTGGGGGGGCTGTCGGTCGGGGAGCCGCGCGAGGACCGCGAGCGCATCGTCGCGCACCTGGTACCGCGGCTTCCGCCGGACCGTCCGCGCTACCTCATGGGCATGGGCACGCCCGAGGACATCATCGGGGCGGTGCGCACGGGAATCGACCTCTTCGACTGCGTCCTGCCAACGCGCAACGCGCGCAACGGCTGGCTTTTCACCCGCTTCGGCGACATCAAGATCCGCAATGCCCGCTATCGAGACGACCTGGCGCCGCTCGACGAGCGCTGCGGCTGCACCACCTGCCGGCGCTTCACCCGCGCCTACCTGCATCACCTGCAGCGGACCAACGAGATCCTCGGCGCCCGGCTGAATACGCTGCACAACCTGCACTACTACCAGGAGCTGGTGCGCACGCTGCGCGAAGCGATCGCGCAGAGGCGGCTCCCGCAGGCCGCCGGGCAGCTTCTCGCCGACCGCCAGCGGTTATAATCGGCTGTTTTTCCATTCTGGAGTCGGCTTTGATCATCTCCCCTGCATACGCGCAAGGCGCCGGCGGCGACCCCGGGTTCATCGGCTTCCTGCCGATCATCCTGATGTTCGTGCTGCTGTACTTCCTGATGATCCGTCCCCAGATGAAGCGCGCCAAGGAAACCAAGGCCATGATCGAGGCGCTGCAGAAAGGCGACGAAGTGGTCACCGCCGGGGGCGTCGTCGGCCGGATCACCAAGCTCGGGGAGCAGTACCTCACCCTCGAGATTGCCCCGAATACCGAGATCATCGTGCAGCGCCCGGCCGTGCAGGTCACCCTGCCCAAGGGCACGTTGAAGAGCCTCAGCAGTACGTGAACCGCTATCCCGCCTGGAAGTACGCCGTCATCGCCGTCCTGATCGTCGCGGCGTTCTTCTACACCGTCCCCAATTTCTACGGCGAGTCTCCCGCCGTCCAGGTGTCCAGCGCGCGGGCCACCGTCCAGGTCGACGCCGCGCTCCTCGGCCGGGTCGAGGACGTGCTGCGCAAGGAGAACATCCCGTACACCGGCTCGCAGCTCGACGCCACGGGACTGCGCGTGCGCTTCGCCGACACCGACACCCAGCTCAAGGCGCGCGACCTCATCGACCAGGCCGTGAATCCGCAGCCGGCGGAGCGCCTCTATACCGTGGCGCTCAACCTGCTGCCGGCCTCGCCGAACTGGCTGTCGGCCATCGGGGCGCTGCCGATGTATCTCGGCCTCGACCTGCGCGGCGGGGTGCATTTCCTGCTGCAGATCGACATGCAGGCGGCCATGCTCAAGCGCCTGGACAATCTTGCCGCCGACGCGCGCGCGCAGCTGCGCGAGCGCGACGTGCGCCACGGCGGCGTGGCGCGCGACGCCGACACGATCCGCATCCGCTTCCGCGACGCGGAGACGCGCGAGCGGGCGCGCGGGGTGCTGCTCGCCAACGTCCCCGACCTGGCGCTCGCCGAGCGCGACGACGGGCAAAACCTGCTTCTCGTGGCGACGCTGCGACCCGAGGTGCAGAAGCGCGTCATGGAGCAGGCGGTGCAGCAGAACATCACCACCATGCATAACCGGGTGAACGAGCTCGGCGTGGCCGAGCCGGTGATCCAGCAGCAGGGCGCCGACCGCATCGTGGTGCAGCTGCCCGGCGTGCAGGACATCGCGCGCGCCAAGGAGATCCTCGGGCGCACCGCGACGCTGGAAGTCCGGCTGGTCGACGAGCAGGCGATGCAGGCAGGCACCAGCTTCGGCGTCGACGTGTTCCCCGAGCGGCGCCGCGACGGCACCGTCACCCAGGTACCGGTGAAGCGGGAAGTGATCGTCACCGGCGACCAATTCATCGGCGCGCAGGCGACCTTCGACCAGGACAACCGCCCGGCGGTGGCGGTCGAGCTCGACCAGGCGGGCGGGCGGGCGATGCGCCAGACCACGCGCGAGAACATTCGCCGCCTGATGGCGATCATCCTCTTCGAACGCGGCAAGGGGGAGGCGATCTCGGTGGCCACCATCCAGGGGGAGTTCGGCAGCCGCTTCCAGATCACGGGCAACTTCACGCCGGTCGAGACCAACAACCTCGCGCTGCTCATCCGCGCCGGGGCGCTCGCCGCGCCCATGGAGATCGTCGAGGAGCGCACCATCGGCCCGAGCCTCGGGCGCGACAACATCGAAAGAGGCTTCAACGCGGTGCAGTGGGGCTTCATCGCCATCGCCGTGTTCATCGGCGTGTATTACTCCCTCTTCGGGATCATCTCGGCGCTCGCCCTGGCGATCAACCTGATGCTCCTGATCGCGCTGCTGTCGCTGCTGCAGGCCACGCTGACCCTGCCCGGCATTGCCGCGATCGCGCTGACCCTCGGCATGGCCATCGACGCCAACGTGCTGATCAACGAGCGAATACGGGAGGAGCTGCGGGCCGGCGCAACGCCGCAGGCCGCCATCGCCGCCGGCTACGAGCGCGCCTTCGGCACCATCCTCGACTCGAACGTCACCACCCTGATCGCGGGGCTTGCACTGCTCATCTTCGGCACCGGGCCGGTGCGCGGCTTCGCCGTGGTGCACTGCCTGGGCATCCTCACGTCGATGTTCTCGGCGGTGATGGTGTCGCGGGCGATGGTCAACCTCCTCTACGGTCACCGCCGGCGCGTGCAGAAGCTCGCGATCGGAAACACCACCTGGAAGTGAGCGAGCGCTAGCCATGGAATTCTTCCGCATCCGGCGAACCATCCCGTTCATGCGGCATGCGTTCGCCTTCAACGTCATCTCGGTGGTCACCTTCGTGCTGGCGGTCTTCTTCCTCGCCACCAAGGGGCTCAATTTCTCCATCGAGTTCACCGGGGGGACGCTGCTCGAGGTGAACTACCAGCAGCCGGCCGACGTGCAGGGCATCCGCGAGACGCTCGAGCGCAGCGGGTTCCGGGCCGAGGTGCAGACCTTCGGCTCCTCGCGCGACGTGCTGATCCGCATGCCGATCGACAGGGGGCAGTCCACGGCGGAGCTGTCCCAGAAAGTGGGCGCCGTGCTGCGCGACCAGGACCGCACCGCCGACATCCGGCGCGTGGAGTTCGTCGGGCCGCAGGTCGGCCGCGAGCTCGCCGAGTACGGGGCCCTTGCGCTGCTGCTGACCTGCGTCGGCATCGTGCTGTACCTGGCGCTGCGCTTCGAGTGGAAGTTCGGCCTCGCCGCCATCACGGCCAACCTGCACGACGTGGTGATCATCCTGGGCGTGTTCGCCTTCTTCCAGTGGGAGTTCTCGCTGCCGGTGCTCGCCGCAGTGCTCGCGGTCCTCGGCTATTCCGTGAACGAGTCGGTGGTGGTCTTCGACCGCATCCGGGAGAACTTTCGCAAGCTGCGCAAGGCCGAGACCCCGCACGTCATCGACGCTTCGATCACCGGCATCATCTCGCGCACCATCATCACGCACGGCAGCACCCAGGCCATGGTGCTCACGATGCTGATCTTCGGCGGTCCGGCGCTCCACAACTTCGCCCTGGCGCTCACCATCGGCATCTGGTTCGGCATCTATTCGTCGGTTTTCGTGGCCTGCGCGCTCCTCATGTGGATGAAAGTCAACCGGGCCCACTTCATCAAGCCGGCGCGCAAAGATCGCCGCGACGAGCACGAAGGCGCGGTCGTCTAGGGCGCCTGCCGCCTACTTCAGGATCTGGAACAGGTTCGAGTAGTCGTCGGTCCAGGTGCGCCAGCCCGGGCGCTCGCGCGCGGGCTGGGCGCCCGACTCGAGAATCGCGGGAATCTCCAGGGCGTCGCGCTCGCGTGCCACCAGCACCCAGTCGCTGCGCGAGCGCAGCGCGTCCGATTCGTCCGGATCGTCCCGCACGAGCAGCGCGTGCGCACCGTGCTCGCGGGCGAGGCGCGCCACCACCGGCACCAGGTCGAGGAACCGGTTCGACACATGGAAGGCGACGATGCCGCCCGGTTTCACGTGCCGCAGGTAGATCCCGAGCGCCTCGCGCGTGATGAGGTGAACCGGAATCGCGTCGCTCGAGAACGCGTCCACGGCGAGCACATCGAAGCCCTGCGGCGGCTCGCGCTCGAGCGTGAGGCGCGCATCGCCCAGCGCGACTTCGACCTGGGCCGGGCTGTCGGCGAGATAGGTGAACTTGGTGCGGGCAATCTCGACGACCCGGGGATCGATGTCGTAGAACCGGTACACGTCCCCCGGCCTGCCATAGGCAGCGATGGTTCCCGTGCCCAGGCCGATCACGCCCACCCGCATCGGCCCCTGCGGCTGCAGCGCGCGGATGGCCACGCCGATGCCAGAGCTCTCGTGATAGTAGGTGGTGAGCAGGCGGCGGCGCTCCTCGTGCAGGTACTGCTCCCCGTGCATGATGGCCCCGTGCACCAGCCGGCGCAGGTGCGAGGGCTCGCCGGGAGCGCCATACTCCTTCACCCGCAGCACGCCGTAGAACCCACGCTCCGACACGCGCACGTCCTGGTGGTGACGCATGCCGTCGTAGGCGGCGCACGCCGCCACGCCCATGAGGAGCGCGAGGCTCGCGAGGCCGGGGACACGTCCGAGCGGCGCGAAGCGTACCGCGGCGAGCAGCGCCAGCACCGTCAGCCCGATGCCGAGCTCGTAATAGGCGTCGAACGCGAGCGGGGCGATCACGGCCACCACCAGGCCGCCGAGCGCGCCGCCCAGCGAGACGATGAGGTAGAACGCCGTCAGGTGCCGCGGCGCAGGCCGCGCACGGTACAGCTCGCCGTGGCAGAACAGGCACCCGAGGAACAGGCCCGGCAGGAACATCCCCAGCTGCAGGGGGAGGTCGAAGTGAAAGTCGGCGTCCACCAGCAGCCAGGCCATGCCGGCGAGCCACACCAGGACGAACGGCCACAGCAGCTCGGGCCGATACCAGTTCGTCCCGGCAAACGCCAGAATGAAGCTGAGCAGGTAGAGCGTGAGCGGCGCGAGCCAGAGCAGCGGCACGGCGGCCACGTTCTGCGTGAGGTGGTTGGTCACCGCGAGCAGCAGCACCGAGCCGGTGGCCGAGAGCACCAGCCACAGCGCCACGGCACGAGCGCCCAGGGCGCCGCCGCCGGCGATGGCCGCCGCGGCGGGCAGCGCCCGCCGCGGCGTGCGCCAGGCAAGCGCCGCGCACAGCAGCGCGAATCCGGCGAACAGCCACGACCAAAGGGCGACCTGGTCGCGCGCGGCGAGGAACGGCTCGAACACGAACGGATAGCCCACCAGGGCGATCAGCGAGGCGAGGTTCGACACGGCGAACAGGCGGTAGGGGTTCTCGCCGGGCCGGGCGCGCGCGAACCAGGACTGCAGCAGCGGGCTGGTGGAGGCCACCAGGAAGTACGGCAGTCCGACCGAGGCGGCGAGCAGCAGCAGGATGCGGCTGATCGGCTCGTCCTCGCCGCCGGGCTTCCAGCCCTCGGCGGGGGCGATGGGCAGCATGGCGACGGCCGCGAGAAGCAGCACCGTGTGCACGAGCGGCTGCAGGCGGCCCTGGGGGAGCTTGCGCTCGAGGAGGTGGGCGTAGGCGTAGCCCGCGACGAGCAGCGCCTGGTAGAAGAGCATGCACGTCGTCCACACCGCGGCGCTGCCGCCGAACCAGGGCAGGATGAGCCGCGCGATGAGCGGCTGCACGAGGAACAGCAGGAACGAGGACAGGAAGATCGTTGCCGCGTAGATCATGGTCGAACCGCCGCCTGCTAGACGCGCCGGGCGAGCTCCGCGGCGAGGCCGGTGTAGCCGGCCGGGGTGAGGGCCAGCAGGCGCTTCTTCGCCGCGGCCGGGATCGCGAGCTTGCGCACGAAGGCGGCGAGCGTGCGCCGGTCGAGCCGCCGCCCGCGGCTCAGCGCCTTGAGCTGCTCATAGGCTTCGGGAACGCCGTGGCGGCGCATGACCTGCTGCACGGCCTCGGCCAGCACCTCCCAGTTCGCTTCCAGGTCGCGGGCGAGCCGCGCCGGATCCGCCTCGAGCTTGCCCAGGCCGCGCAGGCAGGCGGCGTAGGCGAGCAGCGTGTGCCCGAGGGCGGCGCCGAGGTTGCGCAGCGCGGTGGAATCCGAGAGATCGCGCTGCCAGCGCGACACCGGCAGCTTGTCGGCGAGGTGGCGCAGGAGGGCGTTCGCGATGCCGGCATTGCCCTCGGAGTTCTCGAAATCGATCGGGTTGACCTTGTGCGGCATGGTGGAGGAGCCCACCTCGCCCTTCCTCGGGCGCTGGCGAAAGTAGCCGAGCGAAATATAGCCCCAGAGGTCGCGGTCGAGGTCGAGCACGATGCTGTTGGCGCGCGCATAGGCGTCGAGCAGCTCGGCGAGCCAGTCGTGCGGCTCGATCTGCGTGGTGTAGCGGCTGAAGCGCAGGCCGAGCGATTCCACGAAGCGGCGGCAGAAGCGCGGCCAGTCGAAGTCCGGATAAGCCGCGGCATGGGCGTTGTAGTTGCCCACCGCCCCGTTCGCCTTGCCGAGCACCGCCACTGCGTCGATCGCGGCGCGCGCGCGCTCCAGGCGGTGGGCGAAGTTGGCCATCTCCTTGCCGAGCGTGGTGGGACTCGCGGGCTGTCCGTGGGTGCGCGAGAGCATCGGCAGGTCGCCATGGCGCCGCGCGAGGGCCTTCAGCGCGCGCACCAGCTCGGCGAGCCGCGGCAGCAGCACCTCGGCCCGCGACTCGCGCAGCATGAGCGCGTAGGCGAGATTGTTGATGTCCTCGGAGGTGCACGCGAAGTGCACGAACTCGAGCGCCTTCTGCGCCTCCGGGTTGTCGGCGAGGCGCGCCCTGAGCCAGTACTCGATCGCCTTGACGTCGTGATTGGTCTCGGCCTCGATCGCCTTGATGCGCTCGGCATCGGCTTCGCCGAAGGATTCCACCAGGCGCTCGAGCGCGGCGCGGGCCTGGCGGGAGAACGGCTTCACCTCGCGGATGGCGGGCTCGGCGGCAAGCGCCTGCAGCCACGCGAGCTCGACCCGCACGCGATAGCGGATGAGGGCCTGCTCGCTGAAGAAGCCGCGCAGCGGCTCGACCGCGCCGGCATATCGCCCGTCGAGCGGAGAAAGCGCGGCGAGCGACGAAGGCATGGCGCTCTATTATAAGGGCGATGCCGACGTCGCTTTCCCGCGTGAGCGCCGAGGCGCGCGCCTGCACCCTGTGCGCGCCGTCGCTGCCCTTCGCGCCTCGTCCGGTGTTTCTCGTCGGCCGCCGCGCGCGCGTGCTCATCGTGGGGCAGGCGCCCGGGCGACGCGTTCACGAGACCGGACTGCCGTGGAACGATCCTTCCGGCGACGTCCTGCGCGAGTGGCTCGCCCTCGACCGTGCGGCCTTCTACGACACCACGCGCATCGCCATCGTCCCCACGGGCCTGTGCTATCCGGGCACCGTGGACGGCATGGACCTTCCGCCGTGCCGGGATTGCGCCCCGACCTGGCAGCCGCGCTTTCGCGCCGCGCTGCCCGGGATTCGGCTGACGCTGCTCGTCGGCGCCTATGCCCATGCCTACTACCTGAAAAGCCGCCGCCGGCGGACCCTCGCCGACACGGTGCGCGCCTACCGCGAGTACCTGCCCGAGTTCTTCGTCCTGCCGCACCCGAGCTGGCGCAACCGCGGATGGCTGAAAGCGAATCCCTGGTTCGCCGCGGAGGTGCTTCCGGCGCTGCGCCGGCGCCTGCAAGGCTGCCTGGCGGCCTGAGCGGCGCTAGGCCTGGATGATGCCGCCGCCGAGGCACACCTCGCCGGCGTACAGCACCACGGACTGGCCCGGCGTCACCGCCCACTGCGGCTCGGCGAAGTCCACATGCAGCGTGGCGTCCTGGAGGCTCAGTGTGCAGGGCGCATCGGCCTGCCGGTAGCGCGTCTTCGCGCCGAGCGCGCGCTCGGCCGGCGCCTCGCCGGCGACCCAGCTCGCGTCGATCGCCTCCAGGTGCTTGCGCAGGAGCAGCGGGTGGTCATGGCCGCGGACCACGATGAGCGCGTTGCGCGCGAGGTCCTTCCCGGCCACGTACCAGGGCTCCCCCGGCCCCCCCAGGCCGATGCCCTTGCGCTGCCCGATGGTGTAGAAGGCGAGCCCGATGTGCTCGCCGAGCGCCTGGCCCTCGGCGGTGACCATCGGCCCGGGCTGCCGCGGCAGGTAGCGGCCCAGGAACTCGCGAAACGGCCGCTCGCCGATGAAGCAGATGCCGGTGGAATCCTTTTTCGCATGATTGGGCAGCCCCGCCTCCCGGGCGATGCGCCGGACCTCGCCCTTCGCCAGGTCGCCCACCGGAAACATCACCCGCGCGAGCTGCGCCTGCGTGAGGCGGTGCAGGAAGTAGCTCTGGTCCTTGGAGGCATCGCGTGCGCGCAGCAGCTCGATGCGCGCGGCGTCCCTGCGCACGCGCGCGTAGTGGCCGGTGGCGATCCTGTCGGCCCCCAGGCGCAGCGCATGGTCGAGAAATGCCTTGAACTTGATCTCGGCGTTGCACAGCACGTCGGGATTGGGGGTGCGGCCGGCCGAATACTCCCGCAGGAACTCCGCAAACACGCGGTCCTTGTACTCGGCCGAGAAGTTCACCGCTTCGAGCTCCACGCCGATGACGTCGGCGGCCGCGGCCGCGTCGACCAGGTCCTGCCGCGTGGTGCAGTGCTCCGCGTCGTCGTCGTCCTCCCAGTTCTTCATGAACAGGCCCACCACCTCGTAGCCCGCGCGCTTGAGCAGCAGCGCTGCCACCGCCGAGTCCACGCCCCCCGACATCCCGACCACCACGCGCTCAGGCATATTCGCGCGACAGGACCTCGAGCGGGAACTGGCGCCCGGAGACGAAATCGTCCACGCAGCGCTGCACCAGCGGCGAGCGGTGCTCGGCGCGCCGCGCGAGCAGCTCGTCCCGCGTGAGCCAGTGCAGGCGCACGATCTCGCGGTCGAGGCCCCGGTTCTCGACGCCGTCGACGCGTCCGCGGAAGCAGAACCGCAGAAACGTGACGTCGCGCTCGACGTAGTGCCAGCGGTAGATGCCCACCAGCGCCTCGGGCGTGAAGCGGTGCGCGGTTTCCTCCAGCACCTCGCGCCGGCAGGCCTGCAGGAGCGACTCGCCGGGATCGAGGTGCCCCGCGGGCTGGTTGAGCACGTGCAGCCCGTCGATGCGCTCCTCCACGATGAGGAAGCGGCCGCCGCGCTCGATCACGGCGGCGACCGTCGCCGCCGGCTTCCAGACCATCACGCCGCCTTCTTGGTGTTCCTGCGAATGAACTCCGCCATGCGCTCCACGCCCTGCTCGAGGGCTTCGCGAGACGCCGCGTACGAAAAGCGCACGTGCTGGCCCTCCCCCGGGACGCGGGCGCCGAAATGGATGTCGGCGAGCACCGCCACGCCGGCCTCCTCGAGCAGCCGCTTGCGCAGCGCCTCCGAGTCGGCGGCCCCGATCATCCGGCAGGCCTCGGTCACGTTGGGCCATGCGTAGAAGGCGCCGCCGGGCACCTGGCAGCTGACCCCGGGCACCTCGTTCAGCAGCCGCACGATGAGGTCGCGCCGCTCGCGGAAGCTCGCCTTCATCGCCTCGGCGGCGTCCTGCGGGCCGGTCACCGCCTCGAGCGCCGCCCACTGGCTGATCTGGGAGGCGCACGAATCAGTGTTGGTGATCCAGCGCGTGAACACCGGGGCAAGCACCGGGTTGGCGGCGAAGCCAATGCGCCAGCCCGTCATGGCCCAGGTCTTCGAGGCGCCGTCGGAAACGATGGTGCGCTCATACAGGCCCGGCACCTGCGCGATCGAGAAGAATTCCCCGGTGTACGCAAGGCGCGAGTAGATCTCGTCGGCGTAGACCCAGACCTGAGGATGATCCTTCAGCAGCGCGCCGATCGCCTCGAGCTCCGCGCGGCCGAGCAGCCCGCCGGTGGGGTTATGCGGGTAATTGAGGATGAGCAGCCGCGTGCGCGGCGTGAGCAGCCGCTCGAGCTCGGCCGGATCGAACGAGAACCCGCGCGCCTCGCGCAGGTGGATCGGAACCGGCCGGGCCCCGTGCGCGAGGATCTGCGACTCATAGATGGGGAACCCGGGGTTGGGATAGATCACCTCGTGGCCGGCGCCGTAGTCGGTGGTGGAGGCGATGGCATAGGCGATGAACGGCTTCGCGCCCGCGCCCACCACCACGTCCTCGGCCCGGATCGGCAGGCCGCCGCGCAGGGCGCCGAGCATGCGCGCGGCCGCCTCGCGCAGCTCGTCGATGCCGGCCGAGGGGGTATAGCCGTGCTTGCCGCCCCGGATGGCGCGGATCGCCGCCTCCTGCACGTTGGCCGGCGCCGGGAAATCGGGCTGGCCGATGCAGAAGCTGATGACGTCGCGCCCCTGGCGCACGAGCGCGTTGACCTCGGCGAGGACGACGAAGGCGTTCTCCGTGCCGAGGTCGGAGGCACGCTTGCTGATCTCGGGCATGGATCGATTGTATCGGAGTACCATGCCGTCCCAAAAAAGGGGGTCTGCCGTGCTCGTCAACTGCGCCGCCTACCAGGATGGCCGCAAGCTCGCCGACATCGACATCCGCGAGATCGGCTCCTATGTCGCCCGCTCCGACTGCTTCGTATGGGTGGCGCTGCGCGACCCGAGCGCCGAGGAGCTCGCCGCGATGCAGGGCGAGTTCGGCCTGCATCCGCTCGCGGTCGAGGATGCCCGCCACGGCCACCAGCGGCCGAAGATCGAGGAGTACGGGGACTCCCTCTTCGTCGTTCTGCACACCATGGAGGTCGACGGCGCGGAGCTGCGCGTGGGCGAGGTGAACGTGTTCGTCGGGCGCAACTATGTGCTTTCCGTGCGCAACCGCACCTCGCGCGGCTTCGAGGCGGTGCGCGCGCGCGCCGAGCGGGAGCCGGACCTGCTGCGTAACGGCTCCGGCTACGTGCTGTATGCCCTCATGGACAACGTGGTCGACCGCTACTTTCCGCTGCTCGACGCCATCGAGGCCGACCTCGAGCAGATCGAGCAGGGGCTGTTCGCCCACAAGACGCCGCGCGAGAACATCGAGGCGCTCTACTACGTGAAGCAGAAGCTCGTCACGCTCCGGCACGCCACCGCGCCGCTCGCGGAGGGGGTGGGACGGCTCTTCGGCGGGCGCGTGCCCAACGTGTGCGCCGGCCTCGGCGAGTATTTCCGCGACGTCTTCGACCACCTCGTGCGCCTGAACCAGTCGATCGACGCGGCGCGCGAGACGGTGTCGACCGCCATCCAGGTCACCCTGGCGGTCGCCAACATGGGCCACGGCGAAGTGACCAAGCGCCTTGCCGCCTATGCGGCGCTCGTCGCCGTGCCCACCATGATCGCCGGCATCTACGGCATGAACTTCGAGCACATGCCCGAGCTCGAATGGCGCTTCGGCTACCCCCTCGCGGTGGGCACCATGGCGGCGATCGACGTTTTTCTCTTCACGCGCTTTCGCAAGGCGGGCTGGCTCTAGGGCGCGGTTTTCAGGACCGCGGCGACCGTGCCGAAGAGCTCGTCGAGGTGGCGCTCCTCGGCGATGAGCGGCGGGCAGAA
>DATLGR010000371.1:0-4849 GCA_035540415.1 Burkholderiales bacterium
CCTCGCGCCGGCCATGGCGCCGCGCAGGCCGAGGCGCTGGCGCACATGTTTTTCGCCCCGGCGATCGGCCACTGGGCCGGGTTCGCGACCCATCCGCCGCTCGCGGAGCGCATCTGGCGCGCGCATCCGCGCTTTCATCGCGACGATTACCGCGCGCGGCGCCATGGCCGGCGCGAGGAGGTGGCGGTGCTCGACGGCGCGGGCAACGTGGTGAAGCATGCGCGCACCGCAGACCTGGTGGCCACGGTGGGGCGGCCGCAGCCGCTGCACCTCGACTGCGGCCGGCGGCTGCTCGAGCGCCTCCCCGAGCGCGTGCGCGCGGCGCTGCATGCGCCGCGCGAGGCCGAGCAACTCCTGCTCGACATCGAGCGCGAGGTGGCGGCGCTCGGGCAGGAGCATTTCCTCGCGCTGGTGGAGCTCGCGCTGCCCGCTTTGAAGGCGCAGCCGCAGGGCGAGCGCGACCGGTTCCTTGCGGAGCTCGCCGCGCGCGTGGCGCAGGACGGGCGGATCACCCGCCGCGAATTCGTGCTGCTCACCTTCCTGCGCCAGCACCTGCGCGAGGGGGCGGGGCAGCCGATCCCGGCGCGCTATCGGCGCGTGGCGGAAATCGGCGAGGAGGCGCGCGCGGTGCTCTCGCTCGTCGCCGCGGCCTCCGGGACTGCGGCGCCGGCAGCCTTCGCGCGCGGCGCCGCGCTGCTCGAGCTTGACGGCGCACCGCTCGCGCCCGAAGCGCTCGCGGCCGGAGCGATCGCGCAGTCGCTGGAGCGCCTGCGGCACCTCGCGCCGCTCGCCAAGCCCGCCGTGCTCAAGGCCTGCCTCGCGGTCGCGCAGGCCGATGGCGCGCTCAGCACGGCCGAAGGCGAGCTGGTGCGCATGGTGGCGGCCACGCTCGACTGCCCAATGCCGCCGCTGCTAGGGCGATAGCTTGCGCTGGATGCTTTCGCGGGTCTTCGCCACCGCCTCGGCGAAGGGCCCGCCCGCGGCGGCGGCCCGCTCGATGTACGGCAGCGCTTCCTGCGGCCGGCCGAGCTGCGCGAGCGTGTGGGCGAGGTTGTTCAGCACGATCACCGAGTCCGGGGCGCGGCGCTCGGCTTCGCGCAGCACGCGCTCGGCTTCCGGCAGGGCGCCCAGCGCGTAGTGCGTGTTGGCGAGTCCCACCGCCGCGTGCACGTTGTCGGGCCAGCGCTCGAGGAACCGGGTATAGGCGATGCGCGCGCGCGCGGCGTCGCCGGCGCGCTCGAGCGCCGCAACCGCGCCGAGCCAGCGCTCTTCCTCCGCGGTCACCGGGATGCGCTCGGGCGGCACGGCCACCATCGCCCAATAGCCGCTGCGCATCCACACGAGCTCGTGCACGGTGAAAGGCAGCACTTCGCGCTCGGTGACGCCGGAGCGCAGGATGATCTTGCCGCTGTCGTAGTCGTAGCCGACGGCGACCGCGTAGTGCCAGCCTTCGCGCAGGCCGAGATTCTGCAGCACGATGACCGGCGTGCCGGCCGACACCTCGCGCAGCAGGTCCTCGAGCCGCGGCGCGAGCTGGTAGGCCACCAGGCCGTGGCGCCGCGCCGCGGCCAGCATCTCGATCTGCAGGCTGCCCTTGCGCTCGGGGATGTACACCTGCGGCACCAGCGCCTCGGGCGTCACCTTCACGCCGGCGGCCGCCAGCACCGTGGCGAGCGCGGCCGGTCCGCACTGGTAATCCTCCTGCGGGAAGAACGGCACTTCGGCCAGCTCCACCCGTTCGGGCAGGCCCGGCGGCAAGGCCTCGCGCAGCTGCGCCGTCTGCGGCCACAGGTTGGCGCAGCCCGAGGCGAGCAGCACGCAGGCCAAAATGAAAACGCCCGCGATGCCGCGGGCGTTGGCTTGCATCCTGCGCAGGGTCAGCGACGCCACACCCACCAGACCGCCGCGACGATCAGGATCAGGAGCAGCACGCCGGCGGTGTCGCCGCCCGCGGGCAGGTTCTGGACGCGGCCGGCGAGGAACGCGACTTCGCCGTCGGTCATCGCCGCCACGCGATCCTTGGCCGAGCTCGCATCGAGTCCAAGCGCCTGGAGCTGGTTCGCCACGTCCGCCCGGCTGAGGAAGTCCAGCACCGTGGCGCGGTCGGACGGCGTCGAAGCGGTGACGACCTGGTCGGTGCCGATCATGCCGGCGTGCGCAATCTGGTATGGCGTCCAGATCATCAGCACGACCAGCAGGCGGCAGATTGTTTTTGCCCAAGCAGATTTCATGTGTGCTCCTAGATGAGGGGTTGACCGAAAGGAAGAGTGGGGTGCGCTGTACATGCCTGCACGACGGCCGGGGATGCAATATTCGGACCGTTCGCGCGGCCAATCTAGCTTCGCTGCGCAGGGCCGTCAAGGAAGCGGCATGTGCAAGAATCTCTACACATGGTAGCGATTCAACTACTCGAGGCGGAGCTGTCGGCCGCCGTCGGCGGCGAGGTTCGCTTTGACGCCGGCGCGCGCGCCGCGTACGCCTCCGATGCCTCCAATTACCGGCAGGTGCCGGTCGGGGTGGTGCTGCCGCGCACGGTCGAGGACGTGGTGGCAGCGGTCGCGCTTTGCCGCCGCCACGGCGCGGCCATCCTGCCGCGCGGCGCCGGCACCTCGATGTGCGGCCAGAGCGTGAACGCCGCGGTGGTCATCGACTGCTCGAAATACCTCGACCGCGTGCTCGCGGTCGATGCGGCGGCGCGCACCGCGCGCGTGGAGCCCGGGGCGGTGTGCGATGCGCTGCGCGAGGCGGCGGAACGGCACGGGCTGACGTTCGCCCCCGACCCGGCCACCCACAGCCGCTGCACGCTCGGCGGGATGATCGGCAACAATTCCTGCGGGCCGCATTCGGTCATGGCCGGCAAGACGGTGGAGAACATCGCGCGCCTGGAAGTGCTGACCTACGATGGCGCGCGCTTCTGGTGCGGTCCGACCGACGAGGCCGAGTACCGGCGCATCCAGGCGGCCGGCGGCCGGCAGGCGGAGCTCTACGCGGGATTGCGCCGCCTCGTCGAGCGCTACGGCGAGGAGATCCGCCGCCGCTTCCCGCGCATCCGCCGCCGGGTGTCGGGCTACAACCTGGACGAGCTGCTGCCCGAGAACGGCTTCAACGTGGCGCGCGCGCTCGTGGGCAGCGAAGGCACCTGCGCGCTTACGCTGCAGGCCGAGGCGCGCCTGGTGACGAGCCCCCGCGCGCGCGTGCTGGTGGTGCGCGGCTTCGAGGACATTTTCGCCGCCGGCGATGCGGTGCCCGAGGTGCTCGCGGCGGGGCCGATCGCCTGCGAGGGGCTCGATGAGCGCATCATCGGCGGCCTGCGCAGCCGCGGGCTGCGGCTGGAGGACATCGCGCGGCTGCCGCCGGGCAAGGGCTGGCTGATGATCGAGTTCGGCGCCGACACGCTGCAGGAGGCGCTCGACCAGGCGCGCCGCGTGCCGGGCGAGCTCATCAGCGACCCGCTGCTCATGGCGCGGCTGTGGACGCTGCGCGAGACCGGCGCCTCGGCCACGGCGCTCAACCTGGCGGGCACCCCGGGCCCCGACCCGGTCGTCGGCTGGGAGGATGCTGCCGTCGATCCGCTGCGCCTGGGCGACTACCTGCGGGAGTTCAATGCGCTGGTCGAGCGCTGCGGCTACCGCACCTCGATCTACGGGCACTTCGGCGACGGCTGCGTGCACGCGCGGATCACCTTCGACCTGGCGAGCGCCGAAGGCATCGCGCGCTGGCGCGAGTTCCTGCGCGAGGCGGCGGCGCTGGTCGTGAAGTACGGCGGCTCGCTTTCCGGCGAGCATGGCGACGGGCACGCGCGCGCGGAGTTCCTGCCGCTCATGTTCGGCTCCGAGCTGATGCAGGCCTTTCGCGAGTTCAAGGCGCTCTGGGATCCGCAGGGTCGCATGAACCCGGGCAAGATCGTCGACCCTTATGCGGTCGATGCGCACCTGCGCCTCGGCCCGCACTATCGCCC
This sequence comes from Burkholderiales bacterium, assembly GCA_035540415.1. Lineage (GTDB taxonomy): Bacteria > Pseudomonadota > Gammaproteobacteria > Burkholderiales > SG8-39 > SCGC-AG-212-J23. Next base: position 3,959 of record DATLGR010000371.1, read on the forward strand.
GGTCACGCTGCAAACGCGCATGGACTTCGCGAGCCCGGAGGGCGAGGGCTTCGGCCGCGCGGTGCAGCGCTGCGTCGGCATGGGCAAGTGCCGCGCCGCCAAGGGCGGCACCATGTGCCCGAGCTATCGCGGCACGCGCGAGGAGCGCTATTCCACGCGCGGGCGCGCGCGCCTGCTCGCCGAGATGCTGCGCGGCGAGCTCATCACCGGGGGCTGGCAAAGCGAGGCGGTGCACGAGGCGCTCGAGTGGTGCCTGGGCTGCAAGGGCTGCCGCAGCGACTGCCCGACCCACACCGACATGGCGGCCTACAAGGCCGAGTTCATGTCCAACTTCTACGAGCGTCGCCGCCGTCCGCGCCAGGCCTTCACCATGGGCCGCATCGGGGAGTGGGCGCCGCTCGCCGCAAAGGTCCCCCATCTCGCGAACGCCGGCGCGCGCCTGCTCAAGGGGCTGGCCGGTGTGGCCGGCGAGCGCGCGCTGCCGCGGTTCGCGCCGACGAGCTTTCGCCGCGCGTTTCGGCCCGCCGCCGGCGGCGAGCCCGTCGTGCTGTTCGACGACACGTTCAACAACTACTTCCGCCCCCAGACCGCGGCGGCCGCCCAGCGCGCGCTCGAGAAGGCGGGCTGCGCCGTCGAGCTGCCGCGCGCGCACGCGTGCTGCGGGCGGCCTTATTACGACTTCGGCATGCTCGACCGGGCCAAGGCAGCGCTCGAGCACGTGCTCGAGGTGCTCGCGCCGCAGCTCGAGCGCGGCCTGCCGGTGGTGGTGCTCGAGCCGGGCTGCCTCTCGGTGTTCCGCGACGAGCTGAAGCGCCTGCTGCCGCGCGACGCGCGCGCGCAGCGCCTCGCGGCACAGGCGGCCTCGCTCGGCGAGCTGCTCCAGCGCAGAGA
>DATLGR010000372.1:0-4879 GCA_035540415.1 Burkholderiales bacterium
GGTGGCCGGCACGCCCGACTCGTTCGCCTCCATCGACGAGGCGATGCGCTACTTCGGCGGCAGCGACCGCGCGCGCTTCGAGCAGTACCTGAGGGCCGAGGGCGGCCGTTACGTGGCGAAGCGCGACCGTCACTTCCACGAGCAGTTCCGGCGCACGCTCGAGACCGGCGAGCGGCCGAAGCACGGCGTCGACATGTGGGCGCTCCTCGGCGAGGTGCGCTGCCCCATCCTCTCCATGCGCGGCGCGCGCTCGGACATGTACGCGCCCGAGACCGCCGACAAGATGCGCGCCGCCAACCCGCGCCTCGCGGTGGTGGAGGTCGACGCCGGCCACAACATCGTCGGCGACAACCTCGCCGGCTTCGTCGCCGCGCTGAACGACTTCTTGAGGGGCAGCGTAGAATGAAGCCATGACCGGTCCCACGCACTTCACTCTGGAATTCGAGCGGGAAGAAGACGGCCGTTGGATCGCGGAAGTGCCGCAGCTTCCCGGGGTCTTGGCGTACGGCGTCACGGCCGACGAGGCGATGGCGCGGGCCGAAGCGCTCGCGCTGCGCGTGCTGGCCGAGCGTTTGGAGCATAGCGAAGCAAAGCCGCAAGCGATCTCGATCACCATCGCCACGGCATGACCGCATGGCCTTCGTCCAAGGCCAATGTGGTCTTAGCCGCGCTTTTCCGGATTGGATGGGTCCTCAAGCGCCAATCGGGCTCGCACAAGACGCTCGCACGACCGGGATGGCCGGATGTCGTTTTCGCTTTTCATGAGCGGGAGGAGATCGGTCCACGGATGCTCGCGCGCATCGCAAAGCGCACCGGCTTGACGCCCGAGGATCTCTGAAGCAGCGATTCCATCTCACTACGAAAGCCTTGGAGCAAAAGCCATGAATACGCGAGGCGTCGACCATCTCGCCATCGTTACCGACGACATGCCCACGGCGATGGACTTCTACACGCGCGTGATGGGCTTCCGGCTGGTGCACGTGCGGCGCGTGCCCTACGAGCAGGACCGCTGGCAGCCGCCCTACGACAACCTGCGCCACTACTTCTTCGACATGGGCAACGACTCGCTCTTCGCCATCTTCGAGTATCCGAAGGGGCTGCCGCGCCAGGTGCGCGACCACGTGGGCGGCATGCAGCACGTCGCCTTCCACGTGCCGCCGGAGCGCTTCGACGCCATGGTCGAGCAGGTGAAAGCCTGCGGCGTGGAGGTGCGCGGGCCGGTGCCGCTCGGCGGGCGCTTCTGGTCGGCGTACTTCCTCGACCCCTTCGGCACCCGCCTGGAGCTCGCCACCGACCGCAGCGGCAGGAAGTGGGGCGTGGTCGAGTCGGTGCTGCAGACCGAGGAGGAGGCGCGCGCCGAGCTCGAGACGCTCTTCTCCGACCCCGCCGAAGTCGACAAATGGCTCGCCCGCATGCCGCTCAAGCAGGAAGCCTGAAAATGGGGACGTACCCCCTTTTTTCGGAAAGCGAAGCCGGCGGAAATTGGGGTACGTCCCCATTTTTCGGTTCCGTATAATCGCCGCTCGAGGAGGATTCGACATGAAACGCAAGGTATTGGCTGGTCTCGTTGCGCTCGGCTTCGCCGCCGGCGCCCAGGCGCAGCAGCAGAAGACCTACGAAATCAAGGTCGCCGAGTTCGTCGGCACGCAGCACTTCATGACGCAGTGGATCATGCAGTGGGGCGAGAAGCTCGAGAAGGCCTCCGCCGGCCGGCTCGCCTTCAAGCACTTCCCCGCGGCGCAGATGGCGCCCACGCCCGCGCACTACGACCTCGCGCGCACCGGGCAGGCGGAGGTGTCGTGGTTCCTGCACGGCGGCACGCCGGGGCGCTTCCCGCTCACCGAGCTGCTGCACCTGCCCTACGTGGTGGGCAGCGCCGAGATCGGCACCAAGGTGATCAACGACGCGGAGCTGCGCTCCAAGTATCTCGACCCCGAGCACAAGGGCGTGCGGGTGCTGGTTCTCTTCACGCACCAGCCCGGCAACGTGCACACCACCAAGCGCCCCATCCGCACCGCCGACGACCTGAAGGGCCTGCGCATCCGCTTCTCCTCGCCCACCATCCGCGACTTCGTCGCCATGCTGGGCGGCACGCCGGTGGGCGTGCAGCCGAACGAGCAGCTCGAGCAGCTGCAGAAGGGCGCCATCGACGGCACCTTCATCGACTACGGCGGCGCCGGCGTGGCCTTCAAGATGGGCGGCACCATCCGCTATTCCACCGAGATGTACTCCTACGTCTCCTCCTTCGGCCTCGCCATGAACCCGGACTTCTACAGCCGCCTGCCGAAGGACCTGCAGAAGCTCATCGACGACTCGGTCAAGGGCGTCGAGAAGGAGATCGGCGTGGGCTGGGACCGGCTCGACGACATCGGCAAGAAGTTCCTGCTCGAGGGCGGCGCGCAGGCGATCCCGCTCTCGCCGGAGGAGAACGCGCGCTTCCGCAAGGTCGGCGCGCAGGTCACCGAGGCGAAGCTGAAGGAGCTCGAGGGCAAGGGCCTGCCGGCGCGCGCGGCCTTCAAGCTCATCCAGTCGCTTTCCGAGAAGCACGCCAGGGACTCGCGCAACTTCTGGAAGCAGTAAGGACCGGGGCCAGCACCGGGGTCGGACCCCGCGGCGGGGTCTGACCCCGATTTTTCGATGCAGCTCGCGGCGCGCATCTTCGGCTACCTCGCGGCGGTGTTCCTCGCCGGGATGATGCTGCTCACGGTGGCCGACGTGGTGCTGCGCAGCTTCTTCAGCTATCCCATCCGCGGCATGCTGGAGCTGATCGAGCTCGGCCTCGCCTGCACCATCTTCCTCGCGCTGCCGGCGGTGTTCCTGCGCGACGAGCACATCGTGGTGGACGTGATCGACCACCTCACCCGGCCGAGCGTGGTGCGGGTGCTCGACCTCTTCGGCGCGATCGTGTCGCTCGTCGTGCTCGCGGTGATGGCCTGGCAGATGCTGCCGCTCGCGCGTGCCATGCACGAGTTCGGCGACGTCACCCCCGACCTCTCGATTCCCAAGATCTACTACTGGATCCCGGTGCTCGGCGGGGTGATCGCCTCCGCGCTCACCACGCTCGTCTTCATCGTGCGCTGGCGCAAGGGCCGCGCGTGAGCGCGCTGCTCGTCGGCGCGCTCGGCGTGGCTGCGCTGCTGGTGGTGATGTTCCTGCGGGTGCCCATCGGCGTGGCGCTCGCCGCGGTGGGAGTGTGCGGCTACGCCGCGATCGACGACTGGCGCCGCGCGCTCATCATGATCGGCTCGGTGCCCTTCGAGCTCGCGAGCGCCTACGGCCTGTCGCTGGTGCCCCTGTTCATCCTCATGGGGGCGATCGCCTCGCGCGCCGGCATGTCGCGCGAGCTCTTCGACGCCGCCAACGGCATCTTCTCGGGCTTTCGCGGCGCGCTCACCAACGCCACCATCGGCGCCTCGGCCGCCTTCGGCGCGATCTGCGGCTCCTCCATCGCCACCGCCGCCACCTTCTCCAAGGTGGCGATCCCCGAGATGCGCCGCCACGGCTACGACGCCGGCCTCGCCGCCGGCTCGGTGGCCGCGGCCGGGTGCCTGGGCATCCTGATCCCGCCCTCGGTGATCCTCGCCATCTACTCCATCGTGGCCGAGGAGTCGCTGCCCAAGCTCTTCGCCGCGGCGCTCATCCCCGGCTTCCTGCTCGCCGCGCTCTACGTGCTGATCGTGGTGGCGATCGCGCGGCTGCGCCCGCAGTGGACCCCGTACGTGGCGCCGATGACGCTCGCCGAGCGGCTGCGCTCGGCGGTGGGGCTGTGGAAGCTGGCGCTGCTCTTCTTCCTCGCGGTGGTGGGAATTTATCTTGGCTGGTTCTCGCCCACCGAGGCCGCGGCGGTGGCGGCCTTCGCCGCGGCGGTCATCGGCTTCGGCAGCCGCAAGCTCACGGTGCGCGGCTTTCTCGACGCGCTGCTCGACACCGTCTACGCCACCGCGATGCTCTTTTTCATCATCATCGGGGCGTTCATCTTCTCGCGCTTCATCGTGCTCACGCAGCTGCCGAACGAGCTGGTGCGCTGGGTGCACGCCATGGGCTTCTCGCCCCTCATGATCGTGCTCGCGGTGATCGTGCTTTTTTTCCTGCTCGGCACCTTCCTCGAGGAGGTGAGCACCATCCTCATCACCGTGCCGGTGATCCTGCCGCTCATGGTCTCGCTGGGCTACGACGCGGTGTGGTTCGGCATCTTCGTCACTATCATGGCGACCATCGGCCTCATCAGCCCGCCGGTGGGGCTCACCGTGTTCGTGATCCAGGCGCAGAACCCCGACATCCCGGTGCAGGCCATCTACCGCGGCACCGTGCCCTTCCTCGTCGCCGACTTCGCGCTGGTGGCGCTGCTCATCGCCTTTCCGGCGATGGCGCTGTGGCTTCCGGCGGTGCTGCGGCTCTAGGATTCCGCGCGGGCGATGTCGCGGATCGCTGCGTCGAGCTGCGCGCGCGGCACGTGCAGGCTCGCGGGCGGCATTCCCGGGTCGGGCGCCGCAAGGCGCCGCCCGAGCGGCTCGCCGTCGGCGCGCGCATAGAGCGGCAATCGCGCGGCGAGCGCGGCCGCGAGACGCGCGAGCTCGGCGCGGATATCGGCGACCTCGCGCACCCGCTGACCGTGCACCGCGGCAAAGCAGATGCGCGCCGCCACCGGCAGCGGCAGCAGCGCGTCCCCCTTCAGCAGTTGTTTTGGCTCCTCCACCCCGGCCGGACTATACCGTGTGCGCGGCGTCGGAGCATCGGGACAGGGCAAAGGCGCCGACCCCCTAGTACCATCGCGCGGTGCAACAAAAGATCCTCGTCACCGGCGGGCTCGGCTACATCGGCTCGCACACCGTCCTGGCGCTCGCCGCCGCCGGCCACGCGCCCGCCATCGTCGACAACC
>DATLGR010000373.1:0-10061 GCA_035540415.1 Burkholderiales bacterium
GCGCATGAGCGGCAGGTCGTCCGAGAGCCCGCGCAGCAGCGTCATGGCCGCATGCGTGTGGGCGTTGACGAGGCCCGGGATGAGCACGTGGCCGGGAAGCGCGAGACGCTCGTGCGCCGGGAAGCGGCTGCGCGCCTGCTCAAGAGGAAGCAGCGCCTCGATGCGGCCGTCGCGCAGCGCCACGGCGTGCGCTTCGAGCACCGCGCCGGCGGGCTCCACCGGCACGATCCAGCGCGGCTCGATCAGGCAAGGGCTTGCCATGGCGGGGCGTGCGAGTGTAGCGCCCGGCGCGCGGCGCGCACAACCCTTTTTCGAGGGAAAACCGATGCTTGCGTGATAAAATTTCGGCCTCTCCCGATGGAAAACTTCGCCAAGGAAACCCTCCCGGTCAGCCTCGAGGAGGAGATGCGTCGCTCGTACCTCGATTACGCGATGAGCGTGATCGTGGGACGGGCGCTTCCCGACGTGCGCGACGGCCTGAAGCCGGTGCATCGGCGGGTGCTCTTCGCCATGCACGAGGCCAATAACGTCTGGAACCGCCCGTACGTGAAATGCGCGCGCATCGTCGGCGAGGTGCTGGGCAAGTACCACCCGCACGGCGACTCGGCCACCTACGAGGCGCTGGTTCGCATGGCGCAGGATTTCTCCATGCGCTATACCCTGATCGACGGCCAGGGCAACTTCGGCTCGATCGACGGCGATGCGGCCGCGGCCTACCGCTACACCGAGTGCCGGCTCGACAAGCTCGCCTCCGAGCTGCTCGCCGACATCGACAAGGAAACGGTCGACTTCACGCCGAACTACGACGGCAAGGAGCTCGAGCCCGGCGTGCTGCCCACGCGGGTGCCCAACCTTCTCATCAACGGCTCCTCGGGGATCGCGGTGGGCATGGCCACCAACATTCCGCCGCACGCGCTGTCCGAGGTGATCGACGCCTGCCTGCACGTGCTCGCGCATCCCAACTGCGCCATCGAGGAGATCATCAAGCTGATGCCGGCGCCGGACTTTCCGACCGCCGGCATCATCTACGGCCTCGCCGGCGTGCACGAGGGCTACCGCACCGGCCGCGGCCGCGCGGTCATGCGCGCGCGCACGCACTTCGAGGACATCGGCAAGGGCGAGCGCCAGGCGATCATCGTCGACGAGCTGCCCTACCAGGTCAACAAGAAGACGCTGCTGGAGAAGATCGCGGAGCTTGTCACCGACAAGCGCCTCGAAGGCATCTCCGACATCCGGGACGAATCCGACAAGTCCGGCATGCGCGTGGTGATCGAGCTCAAGCGCGGCGAGCGCGCCGAGGTGGTGCTGAACAACCTCTACAAGCTCACGCAGCTGCAGGACACCTTCCACATGAACATGGTGGCGCTGGTCGACGGCCAGCCGCGCCTGCTCAACCTGAAGGACCTGATCGAGGCGTTCATCGCGCACCGGCGCGAGGTGGTGACGCGGCGCACCGTGTTCGAGCTGCGCAAGGCGCGCGAGCGCGGGCACCTGCTGGAGGGCCTCGCGGTGGCGCTGTCGAACCTCGACGACGTGATCGAGCTGATCAAGCAGGCGCCCTCGCCGGCGGACGCGAAGCGCGCCCTGATGGCGCGTCCCTGGGCCTCGGCGCTCGTCGAGCGCATGGTGGGGCGCGCGGACGCGGCGCAGTTCCGGCCCGAGGGCCTCGCCGAGGCCTACGGCCTGAAGGACGACGGCTACCACCTCTCGGAGGAGCAGGCGCAGGCGATCATCGAGCTGCAGCTGCGGCGCCTCACCGGCCTCGAGCAGGACAAGATCCGCGACGAGTACGGCCAGGTGATCGACGCGATCCGGGATCTCCTCGACATCCTGGCGAAGCCCGCGCGGATCACCGCCATCATCGGCGAGGAGCTGGCGCGCCTGAAGGAGGAGTTCGGCGACAAGCGCAGGAGCGAGATCGTCACCGTGGCCGAGGACATCTCGATCGAGGACCTCATCGCGCCGCAGGACATGGTGGTGACCTTCTCGCACGGCGGCTACGTGAAGTCGCAGCCGCTCGCCGATTACCGGGCGCAAAGGCGCGGCGGCCGCGGGAAGATGGCCGCCGCCATCAAGGAGGACGACTTCATCGAGCGGCTGTTCGTCGCGCACTCGCACGACTACCTGCTGTGCTTTTCCAACCGGGGACGGCTGTACTGGCTGAAGGTCTACGAGGTGCCGGCGGGCAGCCGCACGAGCCGCGGCAAGCCCATCGTCAACATGTTTCCGCTCGAGGAGGGCGAGAAGATCACCGCCGTGGTGCCGGTCAAGGAGTTCGACGACAACCACTTCGTGTTCATGGCCACGGCGCAGGGCACGGTGAAGAAGACGCCGCTCGCCGAATTTTCCCGGCCGCGCCCGAGCGGCATCATCGCCGTGGGCCTGGAGGCGGGCGACTACCTGGTGGGCTGCGTGCTCACCGACGGCGGCTACGACGTGATGCTGTTTTCGTCCGACGGCAAGGCGGTGCGCTTTCCCGAGAACGACGTGCGCCCGATGGGCCGCCAGGCGACCGGCGTGCGCGGCATGCGCCTGGGCGAGGGCCAGCGGGTGGTATGCATGCTCGCCTCGAACGACGAGGCCCGGCGCGTGCTGACCGCGACGCAGAAGGGCTACGGCAAGCGCACCCCGCTCGCCGAATACCCGCGCCACGGCCGCGGCGGCCAGGGCGTGATCGCGATCCAGACCTCCGAGCGCAACGGCGCCGTCATCGGCGCGGTGCTGGTGGACGAGCACGACGAGGTGATGCTGATCTCCACCGGCGGCGTGCTCATCCGCACGGCGGTGGCGCAGATCCGCGAGATGGGGCGCTCCACGCAGGGCGTGACGCTGATCGCGCTCGCCGAGGGCGAGAAGCTGGCCGGCGTGGAGCGCATCGAGGAGCGCGACGTGGGCAACGGCAGCGGCGGCAACGGCAACGGCAACGAGATCGCGGGCGGCGCCGACGAGGGCGACGACGCCGGCGAGCCCGAGCCGACACCGCCCACGGTGCACTGATGACGCGCATCATCAATTTCAGCGCCGGTCCGGCGATGCTCCCGGCCGAGGTCCTCGCTCGCGCCGGCGACGAGATGCTCGATTGGCGCGGCAGCGGCATGTCGGTGATGGAGATGAGCCACCGCGGGCCCGAGTTCGTCGCCATCGCCGCGGAGGCCGAAGCCGACCTGCGCGAGCTGCTCGCGGTGCCCTCCGGCTACAGGGTGCTGTTCCTCCAGGGCGGCGCGACGCTGCAGTTCGCCCAGGTGCCCATGAATCTGCTGCACGGCAAGGGCAAGGCCGACTACGTGGTCACCGGCCAATGGTCGAAGAAGGCCTTGTCGGAGGCGCAGAAGTACTGCGACGCCGCGCCCGCCGCCTCCTCGGAGGACCGCAAGTTCACCTACGCGCCCAAGGCGTGGCGGCTGCGCAAGGACGCGGCCTATGTGCACTACTGCTCCAACGAGACGATCGGCGGCGTCGAGTACCACGAGGTGCCCGCCGCGGAGCTGCCCCTGGTCGCCGACGCCTCCTCGCACTTCCTGTCACGGCCGCTCGACGTGTCGAAGTTCGCGCTCCTCTACGCGGGCGCCCAGAAGAACGCCGGCCCGGCCGGCCTCACCTTCGTCATCGTGCGCGAGGATCTGCTCGGCCGCGCCGAGCGCTTCACGCCGAGCGTGATGGACTATCAGCAGCAGGCGCAGGCCGATTCGATGCTCAACACGCCGCCGACCTATGCGCTGTACATCGCCGGCCTGGTGTTCAAGTGGCTGAAGGCGGCCGGCGGGCTCGCCGAGATGGAGCGGCGCAACGTCGCCAAGGCGAAGCTGCTCTACGACACCCTCGACCAGAGCGCTTTTTTCCACAACCCGGTGGCGCGCGAGGACCGCTCGCGCATGAACGTGCCCTTCACCCTGAAGGACGCTTCGCTCGAGGGAGCCTTCCTGAAGGGGGCGGCCGAGCGCGGCATGGTGCAGCTGAAAGGGCACCGGTCGGTCGGCGGCATGCGCGCCTCCATCTACAACGCCATGCCCCTCGAAGGCGTGCAACGCCTGGTGCAGTACATGAAGGAGTTCGAGGCACGCCATGGCTAAGGCGAAGGCGCGCGCGCGCAAATGCGAGATCCTGGTGCTGAACAACATCGCGCCGGTCGGCCTGAAGCGCTTTCCGCCGGAGGCCTACGCGATCGTCAAGGAAGCCCGGGACCCGCAGGCCATCCTGGTGCGCTCGGCCGACCTGCACCAGCACGAGTTCGGGCCCTCGCTGCGGGCCGTGGGCCGCGCCGGCGCCGGGGTCAACAACATCCCGGTCGCGGCGCTCTCCAAGCGCGGCGTGCCGGTGTTCAACGCGCCCGGCGCCAACGCCAATGCGGTCAAGGAGCTGGTGCTCGCCGGCATGCTGATCGCGGCGCGCAACCTCGCCCCCGCGCTCGATTTCGTGCGCCGCCTGGACGGCGCGGACCTCGACCAGCGCGTCGAGGAGGGCAAGAAGCAGTTCGCCGGCTCCGAGCTGCCCGGCCACACGCTCGGCGTGATCGGGCTGGGCAAGATCGGCAGCCTGGTGGCCGACGCGGCGATCCGCCTGGGCATGAACGTGCAGGGCTACGACCCGCACATCACGGTGGAGGCCGCCTGGAGCCTGCCCTCGCAGGTGAAGCGCGCGGCCTCCATCGAGGACCTGCTGCGCGCGAGCCATTTCGTCTCGCTGCACGTGCCCCTCAGCGACAAGACGCGCGCCCTCATCAACGCGAAGAGCGCGGAGCACTTTCGCAGCGGCGCCGTGCTGCTCAACTTCTCCCGCGACGGGATCGTCGCCGAGGACGCGGTGCTCAAGGCGCTCTCGGCGCACCGCCTGCGCTGGTACGTGACGGATTTTCCCTCCGGCGAGCTCCTCGGGCATCCGGGCGTGATCGCCCTGCCGCACCTGGGCGCCTCCACGCGCGAGGCCGAGGACAACTGCGCCATCATGGTGGTGGACCAGGTGCGCGACTACCTCGAGCACGGCAACCTGCAGAACGCGGTGAACTTCCCCGACGTGCAGCTCGCGCGCGAGGCGCCGTATCGCCTCGCGATCGCCAACGCCAACGTGCCCGACATGCTGGGCAGCATCTCGCACGCGCTCGGGCGGCGCAAGATCAACATCCACAACATGCTGAACAAGTCGCGCGGCGAGATGGCCTACACGCTGGTCGATGCCGACAGCCCGGTGCCGGCCGAGGCGCTGAAGGAGCTGGCGGACCTGAACGGCGTGCTCGCGGTGCGCTACCTGCCGCTCAATGGCTGACGGGCTCGACGGCGCGCGGCGCGAGATCGATCGCATCGACGAGGAGATCCTGCGCCTGCTCGAGGCGCGCGCCGTCCAGGCGAAGCGCATCGGCGAGCTGAAGGCGGGCGCGCCCGTCTACCGCCCCGAGCGCGAGGCCCAGATCCTCGCCCGCGTGTCCGCGGCGAGCGGGCTGCTGCCCCCGGAGCGGCGCGCGGCGGTGTTCCGCGAGATCATCTCGGCCTGCCGCGCGCTGGAAGAGCCGATCCGCGTGTCCTACCTCGGCCCGGAGGGCACCTTCAGCGAGCAGGCCGTGCGCAAGCACTTCGGCGCCGCGGTGGAGGCGCTCCCCGTCGCGTCGGTCGACGAGGCGTTCCGGCGCTGCGAGGCGGGCGGCGCGCAGTTCACCGTGGTGCCGGCGGAGAACTCGACCGAGGGCGTGGTGGGCCGCACCCTGGATCTCCTCGTGGGCACGCCGCTTCGCATCTGCGGCGAGGTGGAGCTGCGCGTGCAGCAGAACCTGCTCTCCGGCGCAGGCTCGCTCGGCGCGATTCGCACCGTGTACTCGCACGCGCAGTCGCTCGCGCAGTGCAACGGCTGGCTCGCGCAGCACCTGCCGGCCGCGGCGCGCGTCGCCGTGACCTCGAACGCCGAGGCGGCGCAGCGCGCCGCCGCCGAGGGCGCCGCGACGGCGGCCATCGCCGGCGAGGCGGCCGCCGCGCGCTACGGCCTCGCCATCGTCGCGCGCTCGATCGAGGACGACGCCACCAACACCACGCGCTTCCTCGTGCTCGGCACGATCGAGCCGGGCCCCAGCGGACGAGACCGCACCTCGCTCGTGATGTCGGCGGAGAACCGCCCCGGGGCGGTGCACGCGCTGCTCACGCCGCTCGCCGAGCACGGCGTGAGCATGACGCGCATCGAGTCGCGCCCGGCGCGCGCCCGCGCGTCGCTCTGGGAGTACCTGTTCTTCATCGACCTCGAGGGCCACCAGCGCGACGAGCGCGTGGCCGCGGCGCTCGCGGCGCTGCGCGCGCAGGCCCCCTTTCTGAAAATCCTGGGATCGTATCCCGTCGCCGCCGGATGACCGAACCATGCTGATGGACCTGTGTGAGCTCTCGCCCTCCTACGTGCGCGCGATCGCGCCCTACCAGCCCGGCAAGCCGATCGGCGAGCTCGCGCGCGAGCTCGGGCTCAAGGAGGAGGGCATCGTCAAGCTCGCCTCGAACGAGAACCCGCTCGGCATCGGCCCGCGGACCCGCGCCGCGATCGAGGCGGCGCTCGGCGAGCTCTCGCGCTACCCCGACGGCAACGGCTTCGAGCTGAAGCAGGCGCTCGCGCGCCGCCACGGCGTCGACATGGCCTCGCTCGTGCTCGGCAACGGCTCGAACGACGTGCTCGAGCTGGTGGCTTCGGCATTCCTCGGTCCGGGCCGTGCCGCGGTGCTGTCGCAGCACGCCTTCGCGGTCTATCCGCTCGCCACGCAGGCACGCGGCGCCCGGCCGATCGTGGTGCCGGCCCGGCACTACGCGCACGACCTCGAGGCGATGGCGAAGGCGATCGACGACGAGACCTACGTCGTCTGGGTGGCCAATCCCAACAATCCCACCGGCACGCTCGCCCGCCCCGACGAGATCGAGGCGTTCCTGCGCCGGGTCCCCGAGCGGGTCATCGTGGTGCTCGACGAGGCCTACAACGAGTACCTGCCGCCCGACCTGCGCAGCGACGCGGTGAAGTGGCTGCGGCGTCATCCCAACCTCGTCGTCACGCGCACCTTCTCCAAGGCCTACGGCCTCGCCGGCCTGCGCGTGGGCTACGCGCTCGCGCACGCCTCGGTCGCCGACGTCATGAACCGGGTGCGCCAGCCGTTCAACGTCAACAGCGTCGCGCTCGCCGCCGCCGCGGCGGCGCTCGACGACATGGAGTTCGTGGCGCGCAGCTTCGCCGAGAACCTGAGCGGCCTGCGCCAGCTCGAGGAGGGCGCGCGCGGCCTGGGCCTGGAGTTCATCCCGTCCTACGGCAACTTCATCACCGTGCGCGTAGGCCGCGCGCCGGAGCTGTACAAGCGGCTGCTGCGCCGCGGCGTCATCGTGCGTCCGGTCGGCGGCGGCTACGGCCTGCCCGAGCACCTGCGCGTGAGCGTCGGCACCGCGGCGGAGAACGAGCGCTTCCTCGCCGCGCTCGCGGCGAGCCTGCGCGAATAATGCTCTTCGAGCGCGTCGCGGTCATCGGCGTCGGCCTGATCGGCGGCTCCTTCGCGCTCGCGCTCAAGCAGGCCGGCGCCTGCGCCCACGTGGCGGGCGCCGGGCGCAACGCCGCCAACCTGCGCCTCGCGCGCGAGCGCGGGGTGATCGACAGCATCGCGGCCGACGCGGTGGCCGCGGCGCACGGCGCCGACCTCGTGCTGCTGGCCGCACCCGTGGCGCAGTTCCCGCGCCTGCTGCGCGACATCGCCCCCGTGCTCGGCCCGAAGGCGGTGGTGACCGACGGCGGCAGCACCAAGCGCGACGTCATCGCCGCGGCGCGCCAGGCGCTCGGTCGGCGGCTCGCGCAGTTCGTGCCCGCGCATCCGATCGCCGGCGCCGAGAAGAGCGGCGCCCAGGCGGCGCAGGCCGACCTTTTCCGCGGCAAGCGCGTGATCCTCACGCCGCTCGCCGAGAATACCGAGTCGGCGCTCAAGAAGGTACAGGAGGCCTGGTCGGCCTGCGGCGCGCGCATCACCCGCATGGATGCCGGCGAGCACGACGCGGTCCTCGCCGCGGTGAGCCACCTGCCGCACCTCGCGGCCTTCGCCCTGGTGCACGACATCGCCGGGCGCGAGAACGCGGCGCAGCTCTTTTCCTTCGCCGCCGGCGGCTTCCGCGACTTCACCCGCATCGCGTCCAGCCACCCTGAGATGTGGCGCGACATCTGCCTCGCCAACCGCGACCGCCTGCTCGAGGAGCTGAAGGCCTACCGCGCGGCGCTCGGCGCCTTCGGCAAGCTCCTCGAGGCGGGCGACGGCGTGGCGCTCGAGCGAGCCTTCGGCGAGGCGCGCGAGGCGCGCAACCGCTGGCTCGCCGGGGAGTTCGAAAGCTGATGGAGCGCCTGGAGCTCGCGCCGGTGCGCCGCGCCCAGGGCACGGTGCGCCTGCCCGGCTCCAAGAGCATCTCCAACCGGGTGCTGCTCCTCGCGGGGCTCGCGCGCGGCGCGACCGAGCTCGCCGGCCTGCTCGACGCCGACGACACGCGCGTCATGCGCGCGGCGCTGGAGGCGCTCGGCGTCGAGGTGCTGGGAAACCGGGTGAGCGGCGCCGGGGGCACGTTCCCGGCGAAGAAGGCGCAGCTTTTCCTCGGCAACGCCGGCACGGCGTTCCGGCCGCTCACCGCCGCGCTCGCGCTCTCGGGGGGCGAGTACCGCCTGTCGGGCGTGCCGCGCATGCACGAGCGGCCCATCGGCGATCTGGTGGAGGCGCTGCGTGCCGTCGGCGCGCGCATCGACTACTTGGGCGCGGCGGGGTTTCCGCCGCTCGCGATCCACCCGGGCGCCATCAACGCGAAGACGGTGCGCGTGCGCGCCGACGTCTCCTCCCAGTTCCTCACCGCGCTGCTGATGGCGCTGCCGCTCGCCGGCGGCGGGCGCATCGAAGTGGCGGGCGAGCTCATCTCGCGCCCCTATGTCGGGATCACCCTCGCCGTCATGCGCCGCTTCGGCATCGAGGTGCGCCGCACCGGCTGGAGCGCCTTCGAGGTCCCGGCGGGCCCCTACGCGAGCCCCGGGCGCATCGTGGTGGAGGGCGACGCTTCCTCGGCCTCCTACTTCCTCGCCGCGGGCGCGCTCGGCGGCGGCCCGGTGCGGGTCGAGGGCGTCGGCCGGGACAGCATCCAGGGCGACGTGCGCTTCACCGAGGTGCTGGAGCGCATGGGCGCCGAGATCGCGCTCGGCGAAGGCTTCATCGAGGCGCGCGGCAGGGGCCGGCTGCGGCCGATCGACATGGACCTCAATCATGTCCCGGATGCCGCCATGACGGCGGCGGTCCTTGCGCTGTTCGCCGAGGGGCCCAGCCGCCTTCGCAACATCGCGAGCTGGCGCGTCAAGGAAACCGACCGCCTCGCCGCGATGGCTACGGAGCTGCGCAAGCTCGGCGCCGGGGTGGAGGAGGGCGCCGACTTCCTGCGCATCGTGCCGGGGCCGCTGCGCCGCGGCGTCGCGATCGACACCTACGACGATCACCGCATCGCGATGAGCTTTTCGCTGGTGGCCCTCGCCGGCGTGCCGGTGACGATCAACGACCCGGGCTGCGTGGCCAAGACCTATCCGGGCTACTTCGACGCCCTGCGCGGCCTCACGGCATGAATGCGCCCGTCATCGCCATCGACGGCCCGTCGGCCTCCGGCAAGGGCACGATCGCGCGGCGCGTGGCCGAAAGGCTCGGCTTTCACTACCTCGAGAGCGGGGCGCTGTACCGGCTGGTGGCGCTGCTCGCGCTGCGCCAGGGGCTCGCGGAGGAGTCCGCCATCGCCGCCGCCGCCGAAGCGATGGACGTCGCCTTCCTCGCCGACGAGATCTACCTCGAGGACGAGGAGGTGAGCCTGCAGGTGCGCCACGAGCAGGTCGGCAACCGCGCCTCCGAGGTCGCGCGCATGTCGGCGGTGCGCGCGGCACTGCTCAGGCGCCAGCGCGCCTTCCGGCGGCCGCCGGGGCTGGTCGCCGACGGCCGCGACATGGGCACGGTGGTGTTCCCCGAGGCCGCACTCAAGATTTTCTTGACGGCGAGCGCCGAGGTGAGGGCCCAGCGGCGCTATAAGCAGTTGATAGAAAAAGGAATCGATGCTAATCTGCGC